>JACQUX010000013.1 GCA_016210045.1 Deltaproteobacteria bacterium
ATTTCCGCCTGGGACAAGGCGTGTGGGTTCATTCCGCTTTCAATTCCAGTTACGGGGCCATGTATTTCGGCAGGCCCAAGATCCGTTCGGCCAAGACCAACGATATCACCGATATCAGTCTTGTCGGTGACGTGTTCGGCGTCCATGCCTATAACGACGCCAAGGCCGAGGTCTGGATCGCCCCCGCGGGCCTGCAACGCGGCCGGATCCCCAACACTCTGGGCGTCCACTACAACGTGGGCACCCCGGGACGATCCAGCGAGATGGACGACCTGGTAAACAACCAGATCAGCCCAATCGTGGATTTCTCGGATGAAGGTACCGTGATCTGGGGCGAACAAACCCTGCAACGGGCACCCAGCGCGCTCCAATCGCTTCATATCCGCAGACTGCTCATCTACATGAGGAAGGCTCTTCTCAAGATCAACCGGATCTATCTCTTCGAACCGAATGACCCCATCACCTGGCGTCGGGTTTTCAACCTGATCAATCCATGGATGGAAGACCTCCTGAAACGGCGGGCGTTCTACGAATACCTGATCCAATGCGACCAGGACGCCAAAAGCATCAATGATGCGATCCTGAACACGCCGGAGAGAATCGACCGCGGGGAATTCGTTTGCAGGCTCTTCATCAAGCCGACCCGCACGCTCAAATATTTCGGGATCGAAGCGGTGATCACGAAGTCAAACGCGAACTTCAAAGAGCTTTTGGATATTAGGCTGTAGCATTCGGCAAAAAAACGCTTTCCTTATATCGTAGATTAACGATATAAGGCATCATGTCGAAACGACAAACGAAGCCGTGTTGCCCTGAAGAACCGATCGCCGAATTCGAAAAAGAACTTCCCGGAAATCGTAAATGGGAAGAAGTCCTCGCCCGTTATGCCAAGGCCATTAGCCATCCCGTCAGATTGCGTATTCTAGATATTCTGAAGTCCAGGAATACGTGTATTTGCGGAGAGATTGTCGACGAGTTGCCGATTGCGCAAGCCACGGTTTCGCAACATCTCAAAGTCCTGAAAAACGCCGGGCTGATTCGCGGGGCCATCAACGGACCCTCGACCTGTTACTGCATCAACAAAGCGGCAGTCCGGCAATTCAAAAAATTACTCAAGGATTTATAGGGGGCTTGATGAAAAAACTTCAATTTCTCGACCGTTTTCTGACCTTGTGGATATTCTTCGCGATGGCCGTGGGCGTCGGAGTGGGCTACCTTTATCCCGGTTTTTCAAGCATCCTGAACCGGTTGCAATACGGCAACACATCCGTTCCGATCGCGGTCGGCCTGATTCTCATGATGTACCCGCCGTTTACCAAGGTCAAATACGAGGAATTGGGGCGGGTCTTCAGGAACTACCGTATTCTCGCGCTCTCCCTGGTACAGAATTGGGTCATCGGTCCGATACTCATGTTCGCTTTGGCCGTCCTTTTCCTCTCGGACAAGCCTGAATATATGACGGGGCTCATTCTGATCGGTCTCGCCCGGTGTATCGCCATGGTCGTCGTCTGGAACGATCTGGCGGAAGGCAATACCGAATATTGCGCCGGACTCGTCGCGTTCAACTCCGTCTTTCAGGTGCTGTTCTTCTCCGTCTACGCCTACGCTTTTCTGACCGTGTTCCCTTCATGGCTGGGGCTTGAGGGTGTTCAGATTCACGTCACCATGTCCGAAATAGCGAAGAGCGTGTTCGTCTATCTCGGAATTCCGTTTTTGGGAGGGATGCTCACTCGCGCCGTTCTGCTCAAGATCAAGGGATCTGACTGGTATCAGAGGGAATTTATTCCCCACGTCAGTCCGCTGACCCTCGTCGCTCTTCTTTTCACGATCATGATCATGTTTTCGCTCAAGGGTGAACATATCGTGCAATTGCCGGGAGACGTCCTCCGGATCGCCATTCCGCTGTTGCTCTACTTCGTTATCATGTTCGTGTTTTCCTTCCTCATGAGCAAGAAAATGGGGGCGAATTACAGCGAGTCTTCGACCCTGTCGTTCACGGCGGCGTCGAACAATTTCGAGCTGGCGATCGCAGTGGCCATAGCGACATTCGGATTGAACCATGGGGCCGCCTTCGCGGCGGTCATCGGTCCCTTGGTGGAGGTTCCCGTGATGATCGCGCTGGTCAATGTGGCTTTTTATTTCAGGAGACGTTTGTTCAAACGAGAAAGTATCGGGACGGAGAGTGTTTATGAGCGAGAAAAACGTGTTATTCCTATGCGTGGCGAATTCCGCCCGGAGTCAGATGGCTGAGGGGTTGGCAAAACATCTCTTTGGAGACCGTATGCATTTCATGAGCGCGGGCTCCAATCCATCACGGGTGAATCCGCTGGCCATCCAAGTCATGAAGGAAATCGGCATCGATATTTCCGGTCACCGATCAAAATCGGTTACCGAGATTGATCCGGAGGACATCGATCTGGTTATCACCCTTTGCGCCGAGGAGGTTTGTCCGATCTTCTTGGGTAAAGCCGAACGTCTCCATTGGTCCTTCAATGACCCGGTTTCCCTGCAGGGATCCGAAGAACAGAAGCTCCAGAAATTCCGTGAAATCCGCGATCAAATCAGTCTGAAAATTCGGCAGCGGTTCAAGGAATTGATTTAAATAAAACCCGCCGTCATGACCAAGCCGATGACCATCAAGAGAATTCCCGTAATATATTGAATCGTCGTCATCGTTACCTTGTGCAGGAATTTCATTCCGATCACCACTCCGAGAAATGCGGCAATGCTTCCGGTGATAATCATCCTCCCCTCCGGGCTGGAAGGCAGTGCCCGAAAGCTGAATTGGGATAGCATCGTTCCATAGGTCAGTAATCGTATGGAGTCGACGATCAGGCCGATCACCGCGTTGGTTCCCACAAAGGACCTCGCCGTCATGTCGACTTTGGCGAGAAACGCGGAGCGCAACGCGCCCTGATGGCCTGAGAGCCCACCGAAAAAACCAGATAGAATACCGCCGATGGACAGATACTTGCGCTGGAAGGAGAGTTTCTTCAATCGGGGATGCAACTCCAGCATCGAGAAGCCCAAAATGAGCAACCCCAGGACAAATTGGAGGGGAGTGATTTGGGCCTTGAGCCCAAGGAAATGATACGAAAACCAGGGAGGCAGATGGGCAAGCTGTACCAGCAGGATCGCCCCCAAGTAAGCCGCCGCAATCGCCGGCAACCCGAATTTCAAAACGACTTTGAAATCGGCCAGTCGGCCCACCAAAACCACCTTCAATACGTTATTGGCGGCATGCACCATCGCGGTCGCCGCCACGGCCATATCCACGGGAATGAAAACCGCGAAGACGGGTAGCAATATCGTGCCAAGGCCGAACCCGGAAAAGAGGGACAGGCAGGATGCAGCCAGTGAGACTACTGCTATGAGAGCAAGATTCATAGTTTCTTCGATAATAGAGGGTTTTAAGGTTTATAACCGGCAAGAGCCTCTCTCACCGTCCAGAACTTCGTGCCCTTGTAGTCGAATTCCGCTTGGGTTCCGAGCAAGCCCGGCGATTGCGTCACGGTCACGTTAAGTCCGCTCTTCAGGAGGACGCACTTGCCCGCGTCCAGGTAGGCCTGGAAACCGGCCTGGTCATTCCGGGCGGCAAAGGCGCTCATATCATCCAGCCATTCTTTCTTGGAGCAGGCGGCGTAACCTTCCACCGTCTTCGCCGACAGGGCATCTGCGTGAGCGTTTCCGACAAGAAAAAAGAGCAAAAATAAAATCCCTGAAACTCTCATATCTTCGACCTCCTTTGAGAGGATTACCATGACATGGCGTACCTTCCGTAAGAGTGCAAGTCCGTCTTTCATCTTGGTTTCAAGGGGCAGTTTTGGCCCTTTTCATAAGTAAGGGGGGAAAGGAGCTCATTTATGCCCACAGCGACACCTATCAACCCGCGTAAGAAATTCCCATGGACCGTCGAATTCGAGGGTCTGGAACCCGCTCTCGTCCAACAGGTCACCATTCCCGGCCTTTCCGTCGAGGTTGCCGAGCACGGTTCCAGCAACATCCTCGTCAAAACCGGCGGTATGGTGAAGGTCGGCGACATTGAGCTCAAGAAGCTCATGTTCATGGATAAGAATGAGAACTGGGCCTACGACTGGTTCAAAAAAGTCAGCGATCCGGAAAACGGCACTATGGGTGTTCCGTCCGAATACAAGCGGAACGGCTACATCATATTCCACGATACCGACCTCGAAACCATTCTGGAGAAGTGGCAGGTCATCGGCTGTTTTCCAAAGCAGATCGAAAAGGACGAACTCGACAGAAAATCGAGCGACGACATCATCGAAAAGGTCGTGTTGTCCTGCGACCGGGTGATCCGCTCTTCATAACAGATAACAGGAGGCCATCGTGACGGAAGACAAACCTAAAGGGGC
>JACQUX010000014.1 GCA_016210045.1 Deltaproteobacteria bacterium
CTCCAGAATAAAGGCTTCCATTTCCCGCAGTATGGCGGCTTCCAGATCTTTCTCCTGATAAGCGCCCCTCAATCCAAGAAAATCGAGAAAATAAGGATCCCGAAACGCCAAGTCCGGAGTGAGTTGATTGGTGGCTTTCAGTATTCTTTCAGCAATTGTTTCGACAGCGTCGAAATAATCCGCTCGCCATACCCCGCTCGTTTACCCTGCAGGACTTCTTCACTAATCCTTTTTCCAATACGCCAATAAAGGGCAACAAGGGTGTTAGTGACGGAACGAGCGACATATTTGCGCGCCTGCTCGATAAGGGCGCGAACGTCACGGACGAGGGAGCCTGATTTCACTGGCTTGCTTGGCTTCAAAGTCATCAATTGTGTTTTACGTTTTGGCATTCAGCTCTCATTCCAAAGTAATATCCAAATACACTAGCCGCATCAATTGCGATTACATTTTGAATACGCTATCCGTAGAAACATGTGCTGCACAATTGCGGTCCTCACCACTCGGGCCTACCTTCGCCGAGCCGTGCTCATAGTGATGTTCGGTCTCACACTCCCACTGCAGGCTGCTGACCAAGTCTACTTCAACGTGACAAATCACAAAGTCCACAAACTTTCCTGCCACTGGGGCCAAGTCTGCACGCGAAGCTGTATTCGGATTCCCCGCAGTGAGGCGTATCAGCGTGGCGAGATTCCGTGCAAGGTATGTGGAGGGTGACGAATATGTTTGGACGATGTATTTATTGCTGCAATCCATTCACAAACGACCATCCCGCAACTGAGGAGCATATTATTCCCGAATTCCTCGGCGAATTTTGGGCCGAATCCTTTGCGTGCGGGCACTACAATTGCGAGCTGAGACACACTACTGATGCGGAGTGAAAAAAACCCACGAAGTGATTTCCCACCGCTGCAACACCCCGATGATCTGTTCCTCGGTAAATCGCTTCCGTTTCATCTGTCCCTCCGCGCTCTCCCGGGCTGTAGTGGGGACGGATTCCAGTGGCAACTGGTCTCGTTTTTGGGGGGAAGGTCACAATATAGCGGATAATATTCATCAGCCACATTTATTACCTATAATATTACCCATTTAAATTGCTATTACCTACTTTGCCCATTTTCCGACCCGTTTCCATTGGGCAGCCTTCCCCATCCCCAGGCATTTTGTACGGCCTTCGGCTCTCAGGTCCTTAAGCACCTTGCGGATCATGTCGACACTGATTCCAGGGCATTTGCGCTGAATATCGGCAATGCGGAAAGTTTCTGGGAGCTGACGAATCGCTTGAGTGATGAGAGCCGTCTTTTCGCCACGGGGGTTTTGCAACCCCTCCATCCGTTTTTCAAATTCTCGACAAGCTTCCTTTAAAATGTAGAGGAGATAACCAATATAGGGCCAAGGATCATGTTTGCCTTCGTGCCAACGGTGAGAAGATTGCTCCAGGGTTGCGTAATACCGTTCTTTGTTTTCCTCGATAAGCCTTTCCAAGCTGATAAAGCGCCCCACCTCATAACCCAAATGGTAGCACTGTAAGAGCAACAAGAGGCGGGAGACTCTGCCATTGCCATCACGGAAGGGGTGGATGCACAAAAAATCCAAATTAAAGGCGACCAGAACAATAAGGGGATGGACCGTTCTTTGTTTCAGGCAAGTGTCCCACTGAGAGATCAGTTGTTTCATGTAAGGAGATGTTTTAGCAGCCGTGACGGTTTTGAAGCGAATCCGTTCGCGTCCATCCGGATATTTTTCGATGATGTCTCCATCCTTTTCTTTATACTTGCCGGCATCCCAGATTTCTCCCCGGGCCAGATCATGAAGTTTGCGAATGGTTTTTTCGGAGACAGGAAGCTTGGTGCCCTTCTCATGGATCCAATCCAAGGCCTGACGATAACCACGCACTTCTTCTTCATCACGATTACGCAACAGGGCTTTCCCAAAAATGACGGTACCAATGCGCGCCTGGTTGACCTCCACGCCTTCAATACGATTGGAAGATACGGCACTCTCAATCAAGGCGTGTTCCCGTAAGGTTTTGAGTTTTTGAGGAGATTGTTTGGTGAAAAGTTCTTGCTTCCCCTTGGCTTCGCCCAGATCGGCAAGATACCAAGAGATTGTCGCAGGGACGCTTTCAAAGTCCGACAGGAGTTGTTCGAGGGTTTTCATCAGTTATTCCAATTTTTCGAACTATGCAATTTAATGGGTAATAATGCAATTCTATAAAGTACGGCCGTAGCTCGATCTGAATGCGCAGCTGCGGCAATCAACCGGACCCTGCACTTTCGGATGGCGATAAGAGGCGCGTTATCGTTTAATGATGAGGCGCCCAGAGTAGTCTATGCGCTGCATAAATACGGCGGGGCGGCAGTGGGCAAAAAAATCGTCCGTGGCTTTCTGCGCGCCTCGCCAATGGCCATAATCGTCGATGATTAATACACCACCGGCAGCAAGTCGGGGGTACAGCTGCTCCAGTTCATGTTTGGTTGACGCATACCAATCCGTATCGAGGCGTAACAGTGCAATGTGTTGAGGCGCGTAGGCCGGCAGAGTCCTTTCAACGGGCCCTTTGACGCATTGAATCTTCTCCGGAGGATACCCGGTTGAGCACATATTTTTTTGCACTTCGGCGAGCGACGCAAGACACTTCGTGGGTTCGGCTTCCGTGGGAGAGGTCAACAACTGCGAGGCAGGGCGACCAAGGAGGTCCACATCGGTTTTTTCCGGAGGCGTCATCCCCTCATACGTATCGAATAAATAGATCGTCCGATCTTTCGCTCCCTGCTGCAAGGAGGTCAGAGCAATATTCATGCAGCTGCCCCCCTTCCACACCCCACACTCGACCATATCGCCAACGATATGGGCCCGGATGATGTATCGGACTGCAGTGTGCAATGCGTACATGCGATCTTCCGACGTTAACGTAAACGGTCGGCAGTGTGACAGCACTTCCTGGAAGGCCGCGTCTTCAAGCGCCTGGTCGGGCAAGTGGAATTTTTGCCGCCGAATTCGTTCAAAGTCGTCAGTATCTTGAGTGTTCATGAAATGGCCTTGCACAAGCCGTTCGCTTTAGACAAGTACAGTGTGAGCGCATCGGCGATTTCAGATGACGTCCCTACATCATCAGATACCACTGCAACGGCACATGTAAAATGCGTTCGCGTTCCGAGCGTGCCAGGGCACCATCGTCGATCACAATGCCATATTCGCATGCGGTGTCGCGCAGCGTGTTCAACACTTGTCGATGGTCTTTTTGCCCGATGCCCACTTCGATCGCGAGTTGTCGCTGGTTGGCGATCTGCACAATGAAATCCGCTTGCCCTTTGGCGGCGCCATAGGTGAGGCTGCCATGACCGGAACTCACGAATTCTCGATAGAGGTGCAATGCGGCACAATCTTCGAGAAGTTTTCCGAGGCGCATGTGATAGGTGGCTTGTTTGCCGACCAATCCTAAAAGCGCCATGCGAATCGCCGGCGAGATAAAACAATATTTCGACGGCTTCGCCACTTTACTATGCTGCGATCCCTGCGGCATGATCCGAATGAGTACTTCGGCATGTTCGAGCACCTGGAGCATGCGCTGTACGGTTGACACCGCATCGACCCCGAGGAGATTCGGCAGGGTCCGGAGCGCAAGCGCATCCGTCGCATCGGCCATGAGAAAGAGAAGCCGTTTGATGGCTTGAAGCGTACTCGTGTCGAAGGATTTGAGACTTTCGATATCTTTCAAAATAATTTTATCGAGCAAGCCACTAATGGCCTCGTAGATCTGCGAGACGTTCGTGTATTGCAATGCAAACGGGAGCGTTCCGTACATGAGGTAATGCTGGAGATCCATTTTGTCGACACGGCTCCAATATTGACGCACGGCCGGTTCGAGTTGTTGCAATTGCTGATACGCTTCTTGCGCAGTTGCGGAAAAATAGAGGGCCTGTTTACACTGTTGTTTGAGGCCCTTCGGCGGGAAGACATTTCGATACAAAATTTGATATTCGGGAAAGCTCAACGGATACAATTTTTCCCAGAGGACACGGCGATACACATCGGGATTGGTTTGGAGCGATACAGCCGATGAGCCGGTGCAACAAATAAAAATCTTTTTGCTCCGATCATACAGGGATTTGAGCGCCAGCCCCCATTTCGGATCGTATTGCACTTCATCGATAAACAGGAACACCGGTGTCGTAAGCCGCTCGAAACTTTGGCCCAAAATGCTTTCATAGGCATCCAGCACGTCCTTGAGTGTGGCATTGAGCAGCCCCGTCACCTCATCGAGTGATATATACAAAATTCGGAAGGAATCGTGCTTGCCCAGCAGCGTCAGAAAGAGTTGCGAGAGCACGGTCGTTTTTCCCACACCGCGCAGCCCCGGTACGATGAGCCACCGCTGTTCCGTATGGCCTGCAAGAAAATCGGTCAGGTGTTTTTCTAATCGGACATAGATATGCCGCCGCGGATAGGTGTTGCCGGCAGGATCGGTCACATGCCCCCGTAAGCGATGTTCCGCCTGCGCCAACTGATTTTGCACGTATGTAATGAGAGATTCTTTCATCAGATTAGCATCTTATACCATAATAATCGTTTTGTACAACTTAAACATGTTATAAAATATACTTTTCAGCTATTTTAAATGACACTGAGATACAAACAATTGTAATATATACAGTATATCCTGATTGAGCCACTCGCCGATGCTGTGACAACTCCAACGCGAAATGCAGCACATTACACCCTTTCACCCCGCGCCGTCGGCGATGGCGAGGGTGTAGGGGTGCGGTTGTTGATCTTTGGTGCCGACGTAGAGGTGATAGCGTCCGGGCGCGGACAGCATCACGGAGGGGTTCGTCGTCTTCGCATGTGCGTCGTCGTTGCACTCGCTTTCGCTCGGTCCCACCACCACCAGCGTGACATCCACAGTGCTCCGCACGTTGATGACATAGACGCCGTGATGCGCAATCGACACGGTATGATTCGGAGTCGCGCGGAACCAGCCACTGCAGATGCCCAGCGCCGGATGCCGGAGGATCCGCTCGACTGCAACGTGGCCACCGGCCACACCGCGAGTCGCAACCTGTCCTCCCCGGCCGATGCGTAAATTGACATCAGTCGCCGACACACGGCCCACGCCGATCACGAGGACGAGCAGCGCAAGGCTCCAATGGCACGCACGCAGCAGCATATATCGAACCGATAAGTCTCGATGGAGGAATCGTCAAGGGCGGATCGGTCCATCCGTCATATCATGCAATCCGCGCCACACTATGAAATGCGCGCGGCGGCGGTGAGCAGAGAGCAGACGGTCAGAGAACGCGCTTGCTTTATCGTAATTTTACGATAAGTGATCCGCATGACTCGATGTACTCCTGCGATCTGTGGCGTTACCATGCGCGCCGATCGGCACCGTCCGCCGCCTCGGCGCGACCTGGCCGCTATGGCCAAGGCGTTGGGACATCCGCTGCGGCTCAAAATCTTCGCGATTCTCCGAAAGACGAAGGGGTGTATCTGCGGTGCGCTCGTCGCGCGATTACCGATCGCGCAAGCAACGGTATCGCAACATCTCAAAGTCTTGAAGGAGGCGGGATTGATCCGCGGCACGATCAGTGGCCCCGCCGTCTGTTATTGTCTCGATCCGGCGACTCTCAAACGCTTGAAGCAGTTGGTGCGACAACTCTAGGAGGCACCCAGATGTCCAAATACAACGTGTTGTTCTTATGTACGGGCAATTCCTGTCGCAGTCAGATGGCGGAGGGCTGGGCGCGGCATCTCAAGGGCGAGCAGATCACCGCGTATTCCGCCGGCTTCGAGCCAAGCGCACTCAATCCGCTGGCGGTGCAAGTAATGGCCGAGGTCGGCGTCGATATCTCGCGGCACTCGTCGAAGCATGTGGCGGAGCTTACGGGTATCACCTTCGATTATGTCGTGACGGTGTGCGGGCACGCGAACGAACACTGTCCGGTGTTTCCGTCTCCCACGCGCGTGTTGCATGCCGGATTTGAGGATCCGCCACAGCTGGCGGCCGCACTCGCGGCGCAAGGTGCGTCGGCAGAAGCGCAACTCGATTGCTATCGGCGGATTCGGGACGAGATTCGCGCGTTCGTGGCCACATTGCCGGAAGCGTTCGACAGCCGTCCGCGCAAAGGACTGCTCACGCGTCTCTTGGAGAAGTTCGACAAATCGCTGGAGACCAAGGCGAAGGCCGGTCCGTGCTGTGGCGGGGGCCGCAAGGGTGGTGCTTCGTGTTGCTAAAATGGATCGACTGGCTCATCTACGACCTGTTCGGATTGTCGCCGGAGACACGCCTCGGCGCTGCGGTGAATTTTTTTGTGTATGACTCCGTCAAGATCCTGCTGCTGCTCTTTGTGTTGATCACGCTCATTGGCCTGCTGCGCACCTATCTGCCGCAGCAAACGATTAAACGTTGGATGACCAAATCCGGAGGCCTCGGCCATGGGTGTGCAGCGCTCTTTGGCGCAGTGACCCCGTTTTGTTCCTGTTCGTCGACGCCGATCTTCTTTGGCTTGCTGGAGGCCGGCGTGCCGCTGGGCATCACGTTCTCGTTTCTCATCACCTCGCCGCTGATCAATGAATATCTCGTCGTGCTGATGCTCGGCGCGTTCGGCTGGAAGATCACCGTATGCTATGTGCTCAGCGGGCTGTTCATCGGCATCGGCTCCGGCATCATACTTGGTCGGCTGCAACTGGAACGATATCTAGTGCAGGACTTTTACGGACTCGTGGCCAATGAAAACGAAGCCAATGTGTATCCCCATTTCGCGAGTCGCCTCCGCTTTGGCTACCACGAGGCCCGCGCGATCGTGCGCAAGTTATGGGCCTGGGTCCTCGTCGGCGTCGCCGTGGGCGCGCTGATTCACAATTATGTCCCGGAGGAGACGATTCACGCCCTGATCCAATCGACGGGCGCGTTCGCCGTCCCCATCGCGACGCTTATCGGCGTCCCGATGTATGGGAGTTGCGCCGCGATCGTACCGATCGCCGTCGTCCTCTTCCAGAAAGGGATTCCGCTCGGGACCGCGCTCGCCTTTATGATGGCCATCGCCGCACTCAGCCTGCCCGAGGCCATCATGCTGCGGCGCGCGATGAAGCTGCAACTCATCGCGATCTTCTTCGGCATCACGACCGCCGCCATCATCTTGACCGGTTATCTGCTGAATTTCCTGCAGCGCTTTCTTGTATAGGTTGTAACGCTGATCCCTGCATCCCCACCCATCCGTGCAATCAATGTGAATTCGGCGGCGGTGATCGGGGTGATGGAGAGGCGGCTGCCGGGGCGGAGGAGTAAGAGTCTCTGCAGCGCGGGTTCGTCGCGCAGCGCAGCGAGCGGGACAAAGCGTGGCGCGCGCTCGACGCATTCGACATCGACGCGCTCCCACACCGGTCGTTCCCTCGTGGCACGCGGTTCATAATATTTACTCGTCGCATCCCACTGCGTGTCGTCGGGATAGGCGGCCTTGCAGACCCGCATGACACCGGCGACGCCGGATGGATCGGCGTTGGAGTGATAGAAGAATGCCAAATCCCCGACGCACATCTGCCGCATGAAATTTCTGGCCTGATAATTCCGCACGCCCTCCCAACAGGTCTGTCGATCGCGCACCAGATCGTCGATCGAATAACTCGTCACTTCATTTTTCATGATCCAATATTGGCGCGCTGTGTTCATAGGGGCGATCCTTGGCGTCTTTTACCTCTTATAATAGGTCTGCCGTCCTTTCCCAAACCGTCGGAGAGTTCCATTGTCGACGAGTTTTTTTAAATCGAGGGCGCGGGTGGCCTTGGCCCGCGTGGTCAGTCGGGCATAATCGCGATCCGCAATGAACCCGTTCCGGTCGACCCAATCGAGCAGTTTTTTTTGGTATGGATGTAGCACCGAATCCGGTGTCGCATGCTCGCGATCTAATTCTTTTTTCACGCGCAACAACTCGTCGATGATGCCGCCGGTAAAATATTCCAACCACGGTGTAAAGTCGATGGCTGCGACGAGCTCGTAATAATTCCCCCGCACGCCGACGTGCTGAAAATAGGCCGCCACGCTGTTGTTGTAGTAATTTTCGAAACTGAAGAAGTTGAAGGTATCGAGTCCCATGTCTGCCAGTAGCGCCTTGGTGACCAGCCGCGCCGTGCGGCCGTTGCCATCCATAAAGGGATGCACGATCACGAATTGTTTGTGGAAGAGGCCTGCCAAGAGGAGCGGATCAAGATGTCCGCGCCTCTCTCGCACGAATCGGATCAAATCGCCCATCAAATCCGGGACCGCATCATGGTCCGGCGGCCAGTACATGGTGTGCCCGCTCCGCGGATCGTTGACGAACACCGGCTCCGTGCGCAACGTTCCGACCTGATGTTTGGCGAGAAGATCGGCCGTCACTGCGCGCTGCACTCGACAGATGAAGGGAATATCGATCGTGATTGACCCGTGTTTGATCTTGTCGTTGAGTGCCTCCAGGATGCGATTGTAATTTAGGACTTCGCGTTCCGTGTCTCTGAGGTGCTGTGGTCGTGACTTCAGCAGGCGTTTGACCTCGGTGAGGGGAAGCGGATTCCCCTCGATGCTGGTCGAGGCATGGGCAGACAAGGAATTGGCCTGCTTCTCGAAGGTCGCCAACACCGTTCGAGGAAACGAACGACGATTGAGCGTAGCGACAAGCACTGCGACTTCTTTGATATTGCGTAATAAATATTCTGAGATGATAAATCTTGGTTCAAACATGATAGACGAATATTAGACGAATATTAGACGATTGTAAAGAATAGCGAGCGCCTCATCTGTTCTGCCCTTGACGGTGGTCCCTCAGGCCACTACCAATCTCAACGATCAATCCCATGCAAATCGACCACCGCATCTCCGAAACGGCGTTTTTAGTCAACGAATGGCGGGCGCAATTGGTTGAGCTGAGCCAGGATCTCTATGCACATCTGTGGACCACACCGAGCACACGCCAACTCACGGATGAATTTGAGGCGACCGTCAATCCGCATGATGGTATCAACTGTGCACTACGCAATCGCTACTTCCTGGATCGTATTCGTGCGTTTGTTGAGGCGCATCCCTCCGCAGTGTTTGTTAATGTCGCGGCTGGATTCACCTCTTATCCATTTCTCATTGCTCCTTGCTGCGAGTCGATCGAAATCGATTACCCGCATGTGATGGACTGGAAGCGCACGAAGATTCGGGAATGGCAACGTGCTGGCGTGCTGCCCTCGCCCGCACTCGAATTTATTGGAGCGGATCTGAATCAGGAAGCAGATCGGCAGCGATTAACTGAGATGTTGCAAGTACGGTTGCGGGGCCGGCCGTCATTTATTTTGTTCGAAGGCATCACCTATTACCTAGAAATGCCGATACTGCGACACTGGTTCGAAATCTGTCGGGCCGTCCAAGAGCCGGGCAGTGTATTGGCGCAAAATTCATGGATGGCCGGAAGTGAAACGCATCCGAAATTTCTTCGCCTCGAGAAATTTTTTCGCGAGCGGTTGGGACTCGGCAACCAAAGATATAACTTATTTGACGGCATATCGTTACGCAATGTTCCTGGATATGAACTCGCCGAATTAACCACCATCGCTGCGCAAGAGCGCGTGTACTGCACGACCAACATTCTGGAAGATCCAAACGCCATCATTCCACTCGAGCTCGCATTATTGAGACGAGTCACGGAATGAATTGCGTGGGTGTAATCGTTACCGCTGCAGCTTGAGTGTTGCTCAACAAGTACGTGGCACCAACTCCCCCACCCTACACCTGTTGGCCGGCGAGCCAGCCGGAGGACCAGGCCCATTGGAAGTTGTAGCCGCCGAGCAGGCCGGTGACGTCGACGACTTCGCCGACGAAGAAGAGTCCGGGGATGAGTTTCGATTCCATCGTCTGAGAAGACAGATCGCGCGTGTCCACGCCGCCGCGGGTGACTTCGGCCTTCGCATAGCCGACCGTGGAGACGGGCGTACAGGTCCAGGGTTTCAGCTGCGTTGCGAGGAGTCGCAGTTGCGCGTTGGAGACGTCGGCAAGGTTCAACAGAGGCAGCGCGCTGCGTTGCATGACCAGTTCGACCAAGCGCATCGGCAGTTCCGCTGCGAGCGCGACGGCCAGTGAACGCTTCGGATGGGCCGTGCGTTGCGCGCGCAGCCAGTCAGCGAAATCGGGAATCTGCGGCAAACAATCGATCTGAAGCGGATCGCCTGACGACCAATAGAGCGAAGCCTTCAGCGCGGCGGGACCGCTGAGCCCGACATGCGTAAACAGGATATTCTCCGTAAAGGTGCGGCGATTCACACGGAGTGCGACGGCGAGCGAGACGCCGGCGAGCCGTGCGCAGACGCGTTGTTCCGGAGCGGCCAGCACGAATCCATCCAACGCCGGGGCCAACGGCGTGACGCGGTGGCCAAATTGTCGCGCGATCCGGTAGCCGAAGTCATTGGCGCCGAGCTTCGGGAACGAGAGTCCGCCAGTGGCGATGATCACGGCGCGCGCCGTCCATGCGGTAGTGTCCGTGCGCACGACAAAGCGTTCCTGCTCGCGCGCCATCGTTTGAATCCGCACGTTGGTCTGCAATGTGACCTGCGCCGCCTCGAGTTGCGCCAACAACATGTCGAGGATCTCCCGCGACGAACCGCGACAAAAGAGCTGGCCCAACGTCTTTTCGTAATACGCGATGCCCGCGTGCTCGACGAGGCGGAGGAAATCGTGTTGCGTAAATTGCGCGAGCGCGGATTTACAAAAATGTGGGTTGGCGGAGACGTACTCCTGGGGCGCGATGCCGAGATTCGTGAAATTGCAGCGACCGCCGCCGGAGATCAGGATCTTCAGTCCCGGACGATCGTTGGCCTCGAGCAGCAATACGGACTTGCCACGCTGCCCCGCAGAAAGCGCGCTCATCAAGCCGGCGGCGCCGGCGCCGATCACGATGACGTCATACGGCATACGAGATTCTCATCCGGCACCGGAGTGACCTTAGAGGTGATCCATGGGGACCGGCACGGGAGACGCGCCCAATCGCCCCACCAGACGCTCCTTACGCCGCACTTCGGCGGCGTCGGTCAACATACGCCCGGCCCAGCGGTAGACGTTGAACTCCGCGACCAAGCGGCGCATCGACCGCATGCGTTCTCGTTGTTCTGCGGCGGGCATCTGCAGCGCGACCGCCATCGCCTCGCTCGCCTGGCGCAGATCGTACGGATTGACGATGAGCGCCTCGGTCAATTCCCGCGCGGCGCCGGTAAATTGGCTCAAGACGAGGACGCCTTGTTCATCGTCGCGCGCAGCGACGAATTCCTTCGCAACTAAATTCATTCCGTCGTGCAGACTGCTGACATAACAGAGTTCGGCCGCGCGATAATAGCGGAACACCGTCGTCGGTTCGTGATGCGAGCGCAGCAGAATAATCGGCCGGTAGCTACCTTTCGACCACCGGGCATTGATCTTGGCGGCCAGCGCCTCGATGCGCTCGTTCAATTCTCGATACTGGCCGATCTTCGTGCGGCTCGGGGCGGCGAGTTGGGCGAAGGAAAACCGTCCGCGAAACTCCGGAAAGCGCTCCAACAACGTATCGACGGCGGAGAGGCGTTCTTCAATGCCTTTGGTGTAGTCTAATCGGTCGACGCCGACACCGAGCAGCGCAGCGGGCGCCAGGCCCAGTTCTTTCCGTACCTCACTACGCACTTGGGCCACCGGCGGCACGCCGTCGAGATGATGGACCGGCCATTCGATGGCGATCGGATACGGCCGGATCAGCGTGCGCCGCGGGCCCTGGATCACGGCGCGGGTCTCCCGGTCGATTCGACTTTCGATAAAGGCATCCACCGAGTCGATGAAATTGTTGCAATGCTGCTGGGTATGAAAACCGACGACGCTCGATCCGAGCAGTCCGGAGATCAGATCCTCCCGCCACGGGCAGATCCCGATGCGCTCGGCATTCGGCCACGGCGTGTGCCAGAACGTGATGATCGTCGCATGGGGCAAGCGTTCGCGGATCATCCGCGGCGCCAATCCGAAGTGATAGTCCTGAACCAGGATGATCGGGTCATCGGTATCGACTTCTTCGCACACGACCTCGGCGAAGCGCTGATTGACTCGCGTATACTGTTCCCAATCTTCCGCGCGAAAAATCGGGCGGGTATGGGCGACGTGACACAGCGGCCAGAGGCCTTCATTGGCAAATCCAAAGTAATAGCCGTTTTCTTCGGTCTCACTCAGCCAGACACGCCGAATCTGATACGACTCTTCTCCCGGCGGCACGCGCACATGGTCAGTCGCATCCACGGTGTCGCGATCCGCCGATCCGCTCCCATGGGCCACCCACACGCCGGAACACGCGCGCATCACCGGTTCCAACGCCGTTACCAATCCGCTGGCTGGGTGCCGGACGATGATGCCCGTCTCGCTCCGTTCGTGGATATAGGGTTCACGGTTCGCGAGGATCACGATCCGCTCGCCTCGCAAATTCTGCGTCAGCGTCGCGCGCAGCCGCGCCGGGCTCCACATGCCGCCGAAGACCTCGCGATCGTGTTCGTAGGCCAACCGCTCGGCCAACGCACGCACGTCCCGCACCAGCGGCTGAAATTCGCGCGTCGCCTCCCCCGTTAACGAGCGCTGCAGCTCACGGGTCCATCCCCGCCAGGCCACGCGGGCGGCCAGCAGGGTGACGAGCGATGCGCCGAGCGACAAGACAAAAAATGCCGTCACGAGCAGATTGCGGGTCGTTTCCTCCCGACGGCCCAGAAAACTCAGATCATGCACCAAAATGATCACGCCCAAGGATTCCGATTCGCCTTCCAGCCGGATCGCACTGAGATGGACCCGCCCCGACGGCAACTCGGGCGTCATCGACCACAAGATGGCGTCTTCCCCGACTTCCTGCCGCATGCGCTCCAACACCGACCGACAGGAAAACTCACTGGGATACGCATCCGTCGCGGCGATCAGCCCACCACGCAACGAACAGGCCGCCGCGCTCATGACCCGCTCATCGCGCGTGAAATCCGCGAGCGTCGCCGACAGGCGTTCCCGATTCATCGTCCAGTGTTCGGCGAGACTCTGTCGCGCGGCGACCACAGCCAGTTGCGAACGAAGCGCCAGATCCCGCTCGAACCACGTGCGGGTCTTGCGCGTCAGCAAGACATAGCCCACCGCTGTCAGCAGTCCGAGGCCGAACAACAGCAGAAATAAGAAACGAACGGTGCGAAACATGTCGACGTTCTAGCACATGGGTCTTGGGTCTCCAACCGTCATGTGCTACGGAGGTGAAGACCATGGCACTCTCCGAACTCGGCCTTATCGGCAACTGCCAGCTGGCGGCGCATGTCCGTCGCGACGGCGCCATTGTGTGGTGTTGCCTGCCACGTTTCGATTCACCGCCGATCTTCGGCGCCTTGTTGGACGAACAACACGGCGGTAGTTTTGTGATCGGTCCGGCCGCAGCGCAGCTCGGGCAACAGCGCTATCTGCCGAATACGAATGTGCTCGAGACCCGCTTCGACACCGCCGACGGCGCGTTTCGCGTGCTCGATTTTGCGCCGCGTTTCATCCAACACGAACGCAGCTTCCGACCGACCAAAATCGTGCGCATCGTCGAACCGCTGTCGGGCACGCCGCGCATCCGCGTGCACTGCGATCCCATTCTCGGATGGTCCCAACAGCGGCCGCAGCCGGAGCACGGGTCCCATCACATCGGGTATGCCGGCTACGAGACCCAAGTGCGACTCACCACGGATGCCTCGCTTTCATATCTCAACAACGAACCGTTTGCGCTCACCGCCCGCACACATTTCGTCCTCTCCTGGGGGCAGCCGGTAGAAGAACCGTTGTCCCCGCTCTGCGAGCGCTTTCTGCACGAAACCGTCCGCTACTGGCAACTCTGGGTCAAAAACTGCGACATCCCGTCGCAGTATCAGGAAGCGGTCATCCGTTCCGCGTTGGCCCTCAAACTCCACTGTTTCGAAGACACGGGCGCGATTGTCGCGGCGCTCACCACGTCGATTCCGGAAGGGCCCGGCTCCGGACGCACCTGGGACTATCGATATTGCTGGCTCCGCGACGCGTATTATGCGCTCGGCGCCTTCCGCCTACTGGGCCATTTCGAAGAACGGGAAGCGTTTCTCCATTATCTGCTCAATGTGGCCTCGTCCGCGCCCGATCTTGACCTCGCCCCGCTCTATCGCATCGATGGTCGCACCGACCTCGAGGAACGCCTGCTGCCCCAATGGGCGGGATATGGGAATGAGTCGGCGGTCCGCGTCGGCAACGCCGCCATGAGCCACAAGCAACATGACGTCTTCGGCGAGATGGTCCTCGCGCTCACGCCGTTGTTCCTCGATGCCCGCTTTCGCGAGCAGGCCACGCCGCCGATCCTCGACTTAGTGTCCCGCTTGGCGCGCCGCGCCGTCGCCGTCGCCGGGCAACCGGATGCCGGGATCTGGGAGTTTCGTTCGGCATGGCGACCGCAAACTTTCAGTTCACTCATGTGTTGGGCGGCGGCCGACCGCATGAGTCGCATCGCCGCCCTTCATCGACCAACCGACACGGAGGAATTCGCCGCAGCCGCGGCTCGCATTCGGGAGGAGATCCTCACCCAGGCCGTCGATCCGACGCGTGGCTGTCTCGTCGCCGACTACGGCGGGCGGGAAGTCGATGCCGCGCTGTTGCAGGCCATTACGCTGCGGCTCTTACCGATCGACGATCAACGCACGCACGCCACCGTGACCGCCATCCGCAGCGACCTCGAACAGGATGGTTGGATCCGACGCTACCGCACCGATGATGGCTTTGGGGTCCCGACCGCCGCATTTACGCTCTGCACCTTCTGGCTGGTCGAGGCGCTGGCGCGGCTGCATCGGGATGAAGAAGCGCGTGCGGTCATGGAGCAGGCGTTACGTATCCAATCGCCGCTCGGTTTATTCTCCGAAGATGTCGATCCACGCACTGGTGAAATGTGGGGGAACTTCCCGCAGGCGTACTCCCACGTCGGACTGATCCACGCCGCCTTTGCCGCCTCGCCCCGTTGGTCGGATGTCGGGGTGTGAATCGAGCGCCGCGCCATGCGCTGCGCTCACGTCTCTTGCAACGCGGCCAAGAACGTCGCCCCATATTTCTGCAGCTTGTGTTCGCCGATCCCGGAGATGAAGCCCATCGCCTGGAGATCGCGCGGCCGATGGCGAATCATTTCCTTCAACGTTCGGTCGTGAAAAATCACATACGGCGGCACGCCGTGGGTATCGGCCAGCGTCTTGCGCAGCGTCCGCAGCCGTTGCCACAGATCTTGCTCTTCCGGCGTGTGCAACGTAATCGCGGTCGGCGAGGCGGTTGGCGGAGACAATTTGCCACGACGTGGCGCGGGCGTCGGATCGTGGCGGAAGGCAATGGACCGTTCGCCGCGCAACACCGGACGACTCTCCGCCGTGAGTTGCAGCCCGCCGAATTTTTCGTGATCAACGCGCAACAATCCGGCGGCGATCAGCTGACGGAAGATCGTATTCCACTCCATCGCGCTCAAGTGTTTGCCGATCCCGAACGTGCTGAGCTGTTCGTGATGCAGCGCCTTGATGCGCGGCGTGTCCGCGCCGACGAGGACGTCGATCACATACGCCGCACCGAAGCGTTGTCCGGTGCGATAGACGCACGACAGCGCCATTTGCGCCGCTTGCGTCCCGTCCCAAGTGGCCGGCGGGTCGGTGCAATTATCGCAACGACCGCATCCGCCGGCATGCGATTCGCCGAAATACGTCAGCACTTGCTGTCGACGGCACTGGGTCGATTCGCAGAAGCCGAGCATCGCGGTCAATTTCCGCTGTTCGGATTGTTTGTGCGTGGCGTCGGCCGCGGACGCTTCCATCAATTGGCGCAGCAGCACCACGTCTTGGAGGCCATAGACCATCCACGCGTTGGCGGGCAAACCGTCGCGACCGGCGCGGCCGGTTTCCTGATAATACGCCTCGAGATTCTTCGGCAGATCGAGATGCGCGACGAAGCGGACGTTCGGTTTGTCGATGCCCATCCCGAACGCGATCGTCGCGACCATGATCAGTCCGTCGTCGCGCAGAAATTGCGTTTGGTGCGCAGCGCGGACGGCGGCCTCGAGCCCCGCATGATACGGGAGCGCGCGGTGCCCCTGTTGCGTCAGCCACACAGCGGTCTGCTCAACGCGCTTGCGCGACAGACAGTAGACAATGCCGGCGTCGTCCGGATGTTCGCGTTGGATGAAGCGGAGCAACTGATGGCGCGGCTGTTGTTTCGGCGTGACGCGATAGAAGATGTTCGGCCGGTCGAAGCTGGAAAGGAAGAGCGGGGCGTGCTGTAAATGCAGCCGCTCGGCGATATCTTGACGCGTGCGCGGATCGGCAGTGGCCGTCAGCGCGATGCGCGGCACATGCGGAAAATGTTCCGCCAACAAGTGCAGTGCGCGATATTCGGGACGAAAATCGTGGCCCCATTGCGAGACGCAGTGGGCTTCGTCGATCGCGAACAGTGCGCAGGGACACGCGCGCAACAAGTCGGTAAATTCCAGCGTCACCAAGCGTTCCGGCGCGACGTACAACAAGTCGAGCGCGCCGGCGCGTATTTGTTGTTCCAGCTCGCGACGCTGAGGCCACGAGAGCGTCGAATTATGAAAGGCCGCGCGCACGCCCATCGCGAGCAGCGCGTCGACTTGGTCTTGCATCAACGCGATCAGCGGGGAAACGACGACGCCGAGCCCGGGACGGAGCAGCGCCGGGATTTGGTAACAGAGCGACTTGCCACCGCCGGTCGGCATCACGACGAGCGCGTCGCCGCCGTCCGTGACGTGATCGATGATCGCCGCCTGATGCCCGCGAAAGGCGTGGTAGCCAAAGACTTGCCGAAGAATATGTTGCGCGGAATGTTCTGTCATGGGGGCCGAATCAATTCCAATGTGCGCCCCATCAAGGCCTAATGCAGCAGGCAAAGTCAACTCAAATGCGGCCGCATTTTCCGCCTGGCATGATTCGGGCGACACGGGCATACTCGCGCGGTGCTGAAACGCTGGATCATTTGTAGTGCCGTCGGGTGCGGGCTGCTGCTGGGGAGCGGCTGCGGCACGTCGGGCGAAACCGCGAGCGAAACCGCGGGCGCGGCTGAACCGCCGACCACGACCGACGGCATCGCGGACGCGGCCTGGCGACTGGCCACCAATCGGAATTTTCAGGCCGGGCTGACGTTCGCGGGGACCAACGGGACACTGACGCTGCTCAACGAAAGCGGTGTCGCACTGGAATCGCCCACGCTCTTTCTGTTCGACACCACGACGGGGACGTCATCGAGTGTAATCATCGCGCCTGCGGAGCCGATTGCGGATGGCGCAACATGGACCGGGACATTCGCGTATCCCGGCGCGGCGGAACCTGACGCAACGGCCTATTTCGGTCTGCAGCTCGGAGACGCAACCGTCGGACGCTTCTACACGACCGCGACGTTTGCTGAATTCCCCGTCGCGATCACGGCAGGCGCAGTTGCCGACGCGACACTGAGCCCGGTCACAGCGAAAGCCGGGGCCTCGCCAACCATTCCGAGCTCCGGCACGTGGAACTTTTCCATGACCGGCGATCTGTCGAGCTTGAGCGGCGCCAATTGCCCCACAAGCGGCAGCGGCGGATTGCTCAGCGCCGGCACTGCCACGCTGAGCGTCGATTGCGACGGCCTCACGGCCGACTTAGACGTCGACATGTCGCATTTGGCGCTGAATCTCGTGTCCACATCAGCGGCCGTGTATCGCAGCCCGACATATTCTTTTCCCGTCGCAGACGGCGACGCGGTCGTATCGGGCTCCAATTATTTCGATTTCACCGCCGCGAGCACAGCAGCCATCGCCGGTGAGCTCCACTGGGACAACAGTCTCGGCTGTACGGCCACGTATCCGATCACGATGACGCTCCAAAGCGCGTCCAACACGACCGTCCACGATCTCTGCACCGGGGCGTGGACGCTGAGTTACAACGCGCCGGTCGTCTGCGGCGCCACGCCGCTGCTGTTGTCCAGCCTCCCCGCCGCCCCTGCCGCCAGCGGCACCCTCTCCACCATCGACATCCCATCGGGCCTGCCGCTCGCCTTCAACTACGCAACCGCCACGGGCAGCATCTATCTGTTCCGGCAGGGCTGCACCAACAACTACGGCAATCTGCTAGTGCCGTTTCTCTTCGGCGCCACGATCGACAGCTTCGGCAATCCGCTCGTGTTCGGCCTCGCGTTCCAAGCCACGGCCACCAGCCCCACCGAGATGTTCGGCTTCGGCATGCTGATCGGCACCGGCGCCACCACCAACTGCGCCGTCTCCTTCCCCTTCACACTGACCGCCGCCAGCGGGTGTTAGAGAAGCACAACTTTTCCCAGCCACGACCGATATCGGCAATCGCCCAGCGCGAACCACGAATTATTGAATGCGACGGGAAGCCTCACGCCCGCTGCGCTGACCGCCACTGCGGCATGGCTGCAAACGCACGGCAACGAGACAGACACAGAGATTGTGAACACGCTCGCGTCTGTAGCGAATGGTCGCTTGCCAATGACGTTTGGGCCCGCGGCGTCGCTGATGGGACTCTGGCGGCGACTCTCTCTCCTGCTTCGATAAACAATACGATATAAACTATTGTTTATATCGTATACTACTGCCCCGACCCAACGAGCACTACTCCCGGTTGTTTGGACAGTGCTTATAGCGTGTTTGCAATATCGATTAAGGTTTGCGGCCCCTGCCCCCTCCGCCCGACCCCCGTATCGAATGCGGGCCACTGTGTTATGGAAGGTTCTGCAGTTCTCTTCCGCATACAGCGCAGCGAGTTCATCTGGAGATAGCGGCTTCGTCAGATCGGAGCACGCGGTGATGGCGCACCGCTGAGCGGCGACATGATCTCCAGACACGATCGGCCTTGATAAACTATACGATATAAACTATTGTTTATATCGTATGCTACTGCCCCGCCCTAACGTGCCGGCCGATATTTGCAGGCTCATTGCCCGCAACGCGGGACAACCGTTGGCGACACGCCACTATCCGTCACGCGGGCAGTCGGCCATCCAACGGCTCTACTACCACGCACGAAGGGGGCGGCTCTTTTATAAGCAGACCTCGGAGCAGAATCATCGCGATTGCCGCGTCGCTCCGCACACCGGGACGCTGGCGGAGCGGGAATGGTGGGCGTATCGGCTCGCGGTCGCGCTTGGAGTGCGTGTGCCGCAGCTCTGGCTGCTCAACCGCTTCACCACCGTGCAAACATGGCTCGATTTCCCCGACGGCCGCACCTATGCGACTTATCATGGGGTCCTGCAACTACGCGCCGACAACATTTTTGACTGCGCCTGCTACGATTGGATCACGGGACAGATCGACCGGCACGATGCCAATTATCTCTATGACTACGTCACCCATGATGTGATTCTAATCGACTCCGCCCACAGCCTGCTCCACTACGAAGGCAGCCTCCCCGATTATCTGCGGCTCTTCGAAAGCGGAAACAGCGGGATGTTGCATACTCCACAATCAACAAAGATTCATCGGACGATGCGGCGGCTGACCGCCCGCACACTGCGAACCGTGGTGCCGCTTCGGCATCCGCCGGAAATTGCGGCGCTGGCGGCGCGCGTCGAACAGATCCAGACGGTCAAGACCATTGCGGACATCATCCAACTATATCGAGGCCGCGTATGACACCCATGACCACGACCGAACTCGACGAATTTGCGAACGCGCTCCAACTCTGTATCAAGAGTCGGGTCAAGAAGATCGTCCGCAATCCGTCCGGTGGATTCGTGATCAGGATTGATCAACGAGTGACCGACGATGCAGGATTGCGATTGGCAACGCGACTCCTGCCGGGTCATTGGAACGCCGGGCAAACCGTTTATGAGGTCACGTGGCCGTCGGCCGATCCAGCCTTGTTGCCGCTCCTCACCCAATTCTTATTACTCACCCGACTACAGCCGCGGAACATACTGGCGTTGGCGAATCAGACCCCACGCTATCGGGCCCTGGTGGAGCAACTCGGCGACGAACTCCCGGCCGCATCGCCCGGGAAAATCATTGCAGACTTGGCTGCTGCACGGCACGCGATTTTCACACAGATCGAGGCCCAGCAGTTCACGTTGCGCGCCGTGGCCGAGGCCGGCGGCATTACGCAAGTCACGCTCAGCAAGTTCAAGGCCGGCGGCGACATCATGCTCTCCACCTTCCTAAAAATCGCCGCCGCCGTCGGCTACCACGTCACGCTCAAACGCGATGGGAAGAAGTGATGCGGCGTATTCAGCCAGCGTCCGGACACGCTGCTTGCGCTTGTCGCAACGCCTCGCGGGTAATCTCATAACGATGCACTTCCATCACGCGGGTCATCGGCGAGGGTTGAGTCCGATAGGTCTTCACCGGGCGAAAGCCGCATTTTTGGACGAGGCGATTGATCGGGAGGTTGTGACGCGAGGGCTCGAAGACCAACGTTGTCACCGGGCACGTGTTGAAGATTGTCTGCAGCACATCGTGCAACACGGCTGACCCAATCCCGCGGCGGCGCTGCTCCGGGCGCCACACATGGCAGTGTACTTGCGTGTCGCGCTGCGTATTGAGATTCATCACCGAGACGTTGGCCACCGGCTCGCCACCCCATTCGATCACAAAGGTCACGCGCGATGCGGTGCGCAGGTCTTGACCAATCTCTCCCGCATACACGGCGGCCAATTCGGCGGGGGGCAACAGCTTCGTCAGATCCGAGCCGCGCGCGGCGTGGTCTGCCTGTTGCGCGGGGTCATGCCAATAGGCGGCGATGCGCAGAACATCGGCGGCTTCGAGTAAACGGACGCGCCAGGAATTCGGGGACATCGCGGTGCTCCTCACTCAAACTGCACATCGACGTTGGGAAGACTGGTGCGCCAACGCTGTTGTTCCGCGGGAGGGATCGGATTGCGCGACACCCACAATTTACTCAAATGAGGCAGTTGCGCGAGAGTCGCCGGCAGACGCGTAAGACGATTGTTGAACGCAAGAATTTCGTGCAAATTGTTTAATTGACCGAGCGTCTCGGGAAGCGATGCCAGTTGATTATTGTCGATGATGAGAAATGCGAGACTCGACATGTTCCCAATTTCGCGTGGGAGCGATCGCAGCTGATTATTGGCCACAAACAACGCCGTGACCCGTGTCAGCTGGCCGATCGCGGGCGAAAGACGCACCAGCTGATTATTATTGAGGTCAAGCGTGCGCAACGATCGCAGCTGACCAATGACACTCGGCACCTCGCGGAAACGGTTACTCCGCAAGTCTAAGGTGATGAGTGCGGTGCAACGACCGAGTTCTTGCGGCAACGTCGTGAATTGATTCCCTGCCGCTTGGAGCGTTTGCAAGTGGATCAATTGCCCAATAGTCGCCGGCAACACCTTGAGGTCTTGATGAGAGAGATTCAGGAAGTGGACCTTGTCCGGCACTTGCAGGGCCTCAGCCATCGATCGATACGTGACATCTTCCGGCGGGATCCCCTCCGCTGTGGACGCGACCCGAATGAATCCTCCTGTGCTGCCGAGCATGAGACAGGAAATGATCCAACGCCACGTCGTGTGTGGTCGCGGCATCACTCCTCCACCGGCTGAAGCGACAGAATCCGATCGACACGGAAGACGCGTTCTTCGCCGCGTTCACGACAATACGCGCGCAGTCCCAAGAACGAGCGGCCGTTGTATGCCATTTCGCCGACCTCGCGCGGTTCGAGCACGCGTTGACTCGGTTCATCCGTCGCTTTGAGATACGTGATCGCGACCGGCCGTTGCAGCGCCACTGCGGCCTCCAGTTGCAGCATTTTTTCCGCGAGCGGCATCGCGGCCTCCGAGCGCGCGTATTGCATGCCGGTCAGGAACTTCACGACGCGCCAATCGACCCGCACATCACTCGCACGGACTTGGTGCCGTAACACCAAGCCTTCGAAAGTGCGACAGCGACTCAAGCCTACATATAATTGCCCGGTCGCAAACGCGCCGCGACCCAGATCTACGATGACGTGATCGAACGTCTTCCCTTGGCTCTTGTGAATCGTCACCGCCCACGCCAACCGCAACGGCAGTTGCGTGAACGATCCGACCGCTTCAGTGTCGAGCGTGTGATGCTTCGGATCGACGGTGTAGCGATACAT
This sequence comes from Deltaproteobacteria bacterium, assembly GCA_016210045.1. Taxonomy (NCBI): domain Bacteria; kingdom Pseudomonadati; phylum Myxococcota; class Myxococcia; species Deltaproteobacteria bacterium. The sequence continues at coordinate 22,117 of JACQUX010000014.1, forward strand.
CTTCCAAGTGTACGGTTCGACTTCGACGGTCTCGCCGTCTTCCAACAGCACTTCCACATGCGCCTCGGACCGCGACATGGCCATGACTTCGCCGATCGTTCCGTTCACCCAACGGCCGAAGCTGTCGTTGTTGAGCAGCATGACTTGCGCGCCGACCTTGAGCGTCATTTCGGTTTCCGTCGGACACTGTTCGGCGGGAAAATCGCCTTGCAGCTCGCCGTGCCAACGCACGCCCTTGCCGCGCAGCGCCTGCAAATGCTCCGCATTGATCGCCGCCGCAGCGTCGTTCGTCGTGGTTAACGTAATGTACGGTTCATCTCCCGGCGTGAACTTCGGTTCGCAGCGACTATTTAATTGAGCGAGATCTGCTGCCGTGACGGAATTGTTCCGCACTGCGTTCAGCAGCCGGATGAAAGTCTCGTCGCGCTGGCGAAAGACGACATCGAGTTCCACGAGCTCCAGCGAGAGTTCGGCAAAGACCGGGGCGTGAAAAAAATACGGACCGGGATAGAGCGACGCAAATATTTCCCGCTCGGCCGTTTTCACGACCGGCGGGAGTTGGTACAGATCGCCGATCATGATGAGCTGCACGCCGCCGAACGGCTCGAGCGGACACCGACGTGCGGCGCGCAGGAACCGATCGACACAGGTGAAGAGATCGGCGCGGACCATCGAGATCTCGTCGAGGACCAGCGTCTCTAATGTGGTGTAAAGCTTGTCCGCCCGCCGCTCCGCCTTTTGACCGGCTGCATGGGCACGCTCCGGCGTAATATCGGGGCGAAAACCGAAAAACGAATGAATCGTCTGTCCGCGGATATTCACCGCCGCGACGCCGGTGGGCGCCAACACCGCGACCTGTTTGCGCGTCTGATCGCGAAACCGTTGCAGCAGCGTCGATTTCCCCGTCCCCGCCCGCCCGGTCAACAACACCGGCCGCACCCCTTCTTCCAACAACGCCAACGCCCGCCGCCACGCGGGCGTAATCGTCAACGTTTCCGGCTCAGCACTCATGAAGGAAACGGCTAGCAGCTCCGATACGCGGGACAAAGTGGAAAAATACCACGCGGGGAGGCGGCACCATCCACGCCAGCAACACCATATGGAGATTGCCCTCGCTCCGCATCAGGCGTTATAGACACTCCATGCCAACGCTCACGACACCACAAGACCTCACCCTCTACTACGAACAACGCGGACGCGGACCCGATTTGCTGTTGATCGGCGGATTGTCCGCGGATTGTTCGGTCTGGAGTTTCGTTGTCGACGCATTGGCGGAAAACTTCCGCGTCACCACGTTCGACAATCGCGGCGTCGGGCAGTCGGATGCGCCGGCGGGTCCGTACACGTTACAGATGATGGCCGACGATACCCTTGCGCTGCTCGATGCCCTCCAGATCCCACGCACGCGTGTGGTGGGTCATTCGATGGGCGGCGCGATCCTCCAGCTGCTCTGCCTGGAACATCCCGACCGCGTGGCACGTGCGGTGATTTGCGCGTCGGCCGCGCGCGTGCCGTTGCCGTCGCAGCAGCATGTCGAATCGGTGGCGCAATTGCGCGAGGCGGGGATCGCGCCGGAGCTTCTCGCGCTCGTGACGATGCCGTGGATCTTCGGCGAGGCGTTTTTGCAAGACGACGCGCGCGTCGTGCTGGCGCGCGCGGCCTTGCTCGGCAATCCCCGCCCGCAATCGATTGCCGCGTTCCGCGCGCAAGTGGCGGCGTGCATCGGCACGGATCTGCGCCGGCGCCTCGCTGCGATCCACACGCCGACGCTCATTCTCGCGGGGCGCGAAGACATCCTCACGCCGGTGCGTTGCAGCGAAGAGTTGCATCGCGGCATCCGCGAGGCCCAACTCACGATCCTCGACGACTGCGCGCATATGGTGCAGGTCGAGCAACCGGAACGCTTCGTCGCCCTCGTCACCGATTTTCTGCGCAACGCGTGACGTTATGAGAAGCAGCTGGGAGTAATATTGTGCGAATCTATATGTTCGAACGCCTCATCATTTTCCACACCGCCAGCGCCACAGCGAGTGCTCGGTGGCGGCGTAGAGTCGGGAGGTGGCGGTGAGGGTTTGGACGATGACGGGGTGCGAGGGGAATCCGCTCTGCAGCGGTTGCCAGGTCTCTTCATCGGCGTCGAGACGATACACGCCATCGCTGGCGCCTAAGAAGAGCTGGCCCTTCCAGACCGCGAGGGCCGTCGGAATTTCGGGGAAGCCGAAGCCGGCGGCGGGGTCGATCGGTTCGCAGCTCGAAGCGAAGTTCCAGCAGCGGTGCAAGGTGTCCGCGGTCGCGACATATTGGTAGTCACCGTAGGGTTGCAGCGCGCGGATGGCGGTGCCGTCCACGCTGGCGTTGACGTTCCATGCGACTTGGGCCCACGGGTCGAGCAGCCAGATGGCGCCGGCGGCGGTGCCGACGAAGAGGTCGTCGGATGATTCGTCGGCCGGCGCGAGTGCGGTGACTGTAGCCTCGAGCGGCGGCGAGATCGGGGCCCACAGATCGCTCGCGTCATCCCATTGCGCGACGCCTTCTGCGCTCCCGAGAAAACAGTGCCCGGCGCTGGTGAGTAGCGTCCGAGCGTTCGTGGGCGCGTCGGGCATCCCGGTCCAACTGAGGTCATTGTCGCTGCGCCGCAACAGCGCGTTCGGTCCGGCGCTGACTTGAATCAGCCAGAGGTGGTCGCCGTGCGGGACGAGTGTCGTGACAAACGGTTGGTTGCTCCACTGCGGCGGCAGAAGACCGTCGTTCTGTTTTTTCCATGCCTGCGCCGCCGGCTGCCATTGCGCCGCACCACCGAGCCCGCCGACCCACAGCGCCCCGTGCCACCGCGCAACCGTGCGCAGCAAAATCAGCGGCGGATTGGTTTTCAGTTTCGACCAATGGCCCGCGGCCACACACGCGGCAGGCCCGGCCAGCGCCGCCAACTGTCCGATGGTTTCTTGCACGACGGAACCGATGCATAGCGACATAGCGCCTCCCTCAGACGCGATTGTTATCCAAAATGAATGCCAAGAGAGCGCATCGCGAAAACGAACAGGCTTTGCGTCGGGGGCGGCGAAACCCGCTCAATCAGTGATCGAAATTCGATCGATCGGTGTTCGAATTTCAGACACTGTCATCACTGACGCTTTCATCAATCGACCCCCTCGCCGCACACGCACATTTGTACGTGCGCGGCGTTGGGCGGAGGAGTATGGGGCAGCGACTATGGCGACTCGGATCAAAATCGACGCGGTGACGGGAGAGCGATATTTAGCGGTGCGGCGCAAGGGATTGGGGCTAATCGAAGATCCGCTCGCGAACAAAGGGACGGCGTTCACGGCGGAGGAGCGCGATCTGCTGGGCCTACGCGGGCTGTTGCCGCCGGCGCAGTTTGGGATCAAGGAACAATTGGCGCGGACCTATGAACACTTTCGCACCAAGACCACGCCGCTGGGGAAGCATGTCTACTTGAACAGTCTGCACGATCGCAATGAAGTGCTCTTTTACCGACTGTTGCAGGAACACATCGAAGAGATGATGCCGATTATCTACACGCCGACGGTCGGCGAGGCGTGCCAACAATTTTCCCACATCTATCGTCGGCCGCGCGGACTCTTCGTGAGTTACGATCTGAAAGATCGCATTCCGGAACTATTGGCGAATGCGCGATTGCGCGCGCCGCGCGTGATCGTCGTGACGGACGGCGAACGGATTTTGGGGTTGGGCGATCAAGGCGCGGGGGGGATGGGGATCTCGATCGGGAAGTTGTGTCTCTACACGTTGTGCGGCGGGATTCCGCCGTATGACACGTTGCCGATCATGCTCGATGTCGGCACGGATAATCAGGCATTGCTCGACGATCCGCTCTATTTGGGACTGCGGCGTGCGCGGGTGCGGGGACCGAAGTACCAAGCCTTTGTGGATCGTTTCGTCGACGCCGTGCGCACCGCGTTTCCGCACACGTTGTTGCAGTGGGAGGATTTCCTGAAGGGGAATGCGATCACGCAGCTGCAACGCTTTCGCGATCGACTCTGCACATTCAACGACGACATCCAGGGCACGGCCGCCGTCGCACTGGCCGGGATTTTTTCCGCGTTGCGCGTCACGAAGCAGCCACTGACGGAACAGCGACTGGTCTTTGCGGGCGCGGGCGCCGCCGCGCAGGGGATCGGCGACTTGTTCGTGCTCGCGCTCCAACATGCCGGGCTCACGCGCGACGAAGCGCGGCGTCACGTCTGGACGGTCGACAGCAAAGGACTCGTCGTGGCCGATCGCCCCAACTTGGACGATTTCAAACGCGCGTTCGCCCGCGACGCAACGGAGGCTGCGGCATATCCGCGTCGCGACGGCGCGACGATTTCGCTGCACGAGGTGATCGCTCACGTTCAGCCCACAATTCTCCTCGGCACCTCCGGCACTGCGGGGATGTTTTCGGAAACGATCGTCCGCGCAATGGCCGCGCAGCAAACACGGCCGATTATTTTTCCCCTTTCTAACCCCACGTCGAAGGCCGAATGCACGGCGGCGGATGCGATCCGATGGTCAGACGGCCATGCGCTGGTGGCCACCGGCAGCCCGTTTGAACCGGTGTTGCATGGTGGAAAGCGGTATCGGATCGGGCAGGGGAACAATGCGTACATCTTTCCAGGCGTCGGCTTAGGCGTCACCACGGCCAAGATCCGGCGCGTGACCGACGGGATGTTCCTGGCCGCCGCGCGCGCGCTCGCGTCCGTGGTCACGCCGCGCGACTTGAACGAAGGCGCGCTGTTCCCCGCGCTCCCGCGCATCCGCGAGGCCTCCCTGGCGGTGGCCGTGGCGGTCGTGCGGCGCGCAGTCGAGGAGAGCCACGCCGCACCCAAGGTGCTGCACCGACTCGAATCCACCCTACAACAAGCCATGTGGACCCCGGCCTACCTCCCGCTCCGGTACGAGGCATAACTGCATCGCAGCGGGGACAGGTACCTTGCAATGCGCTATTTACGGGCATCGCAAGGTACCTGTCCCCACTGCGATGATTGGGACGCAACCTGCGCTATGCGACGTACCGATATTGAACACTGAGGGGATCGTCCGCACATCCATTGGGGAGGAAAGCCGCCATGACCACGATTCAACCGACGTTCTATAACCGACCGGCGGATAAGCAACGCATCGCCGACAAACTGAAGGGGAGTAGCCCGGTTGCGGCGGCGCCAGTCACGGAAGACAAAAAGTGTGCCCACACCAGCGCGATGACGCAAGTCGACGGCCAGCGCGTCGAAGTGCTCGAGACTTGGAATCCGGGAATCTGCGGACGGTCGCACTTCAATATCTTCACGCCGAGCGGAGAGCGGTTGGAGTTCGATGCCCAGGCCGACAACTTTCTCAGCGGCGGCGCGGTGACGTTCGCCGATATCGACGGCAACGGCGTCTCCGATATGGTCATCACGTATCGCACCACGGCCGGAGAAGTGACTGGCTATGAGGTCGCGTACAACATTACGTCCTACGCGCGGCCGCAACCGACGCGCGACGGCTGTGGGCAGTAATTGAACTCGGGGGTCACATGCAACGCACCGTGCCACAACTCGTAACGATCGGCGTCGGTTTCGGCTGTCTCTGTCTCGTCATCGGATGTGGGGGAGCCGGGGGAACCGGCACAAACAGCAACACAGCCCTCAGTGTCACGCAGGGGGGATATCCCGACGTCAGCGGCACGTATCAAGTCACCGATTCCAGTTGCGACTTCGCGGATGTCTCCGACGATTATGACGTCGACCAAGATGACAGCATCCTCTCGATTGGGCGCGTGTATGCGGCTGCCAGCGGTGTCTCCACAACGGACGAGTCGCCGGCCAACACGACTGCGCCCGTGATCCCAAGTATCGGAGCGCCGTCGTTGAAATTCGGGACACGCTCCAAATATGTGGCGACGATCAGCCAATCCGGCGCCATTACACTCATCGCGGATCAGGGGACGGAACAATTCACTTGCACGGCCAATGCCGCCCTGCCGCTCATCCCCTTTTCGTGTACGAGTCGCCAAACCATCTGCGCGTTCATCATCGAACAGACTGAGCCAGGTTCATCAAACGACGACGCAACCACAGAAGGGGCGTCGAACAGCGGCGAAACTGCCGAAGATTCGACGAGCACGGGCCCTGCAACCACATCCGGCGCTGCGGTCCCGGTGAATCAGACCCTGCTCGGCAAATAATCGACCACACCGTCTTCCCACCTTATCCCTTCGATGGGCCGGTGCGTCCTCCGGTGCGACGACGACCGAAGAAGCTGAAACGGCTGCGTGGCGCGGCCGGCGCGCCCTCTTTGCGGGGCATCCCTTCCCGCCGCGGTTGTCCGCTTGTGGGTTGCGGTGGGCGAGCGAAGCGCACCGGCGCCGGTCGCCCTCCGGATGCAATCGGCCGCGATGTGGCGGGGCGTCCCTCCGCACTACGGTGCGGTTGGAAATGGCTTCGCGTACCTCGGCCCTCAGACCGCAGCGCGGGTGACACGGTCGGCGCAGGCAGGTTGGGGATCTTGCGACTCGGCGCGAGTTGCGGCAACGGCGCCACGGGAAGTGCCTTGCGGATCAGGCGTTCAATGGCGCGAATTTCTTGCCGCTGCTCCGGGGTCACGAACGAGATCGCGCGCCCCGTTTTTCCGGCACGGCCAGTGCGACCAATCCGATGCACGTAATCTTCCGATTGTTGCGGCAAGTCGAAATTGATCACGACTTCGATGTCGCTCACGTCGATCCCGCGCGCGGCAATGTCGGTCGCGACGAGGATGCGATATTTGCCGGAACGGAACCCGCCCATCGCGTCGCGGCGTTGACTCTGCGAGCGATTGCCGTGGATCTCGGTCACATTATGTCCAAGCGTTTGCAACACGCGGGTGATCTTCTTCGCGCCGTGCTTGGTGCGCGAAAAGACCAACACCGTGCCGTGATACGTCTGGAGCAGACTTTCGAGCAGTTGCAGCTTGGACGCTTGTGGAATGATGAAGACCTCTTGCTCGATCTCGGCGATCGTCGACCCTGCCGGCGCGACTTCGATCCGCACCGGGAGCGACATGCAATTCGTCGCCAACTTCACGATCGGCTGCGGCATGGTGGCGGAAAAGAGCATCGTTTGCCGTTCGCTGGGGATCATCTTCATGATCCGATTCAGTTGCGGCGCGAAACCCATATCGAGCATCCGATCGGCTTCGTCCAACACCAGGATCTGGATGTCGTGCAGCGTGACGTGGCGCTGCTCCATGTGGTCGATCAGCCGTCCCGGCGTCGCCACCAGGATGCGCGGCCGTTGCCGCAGCGCTTGCAACTGCCGCGGCATCGATTCGCCGCCGATCAGGATCGCCGACCGCATCTGGTACGGACGCGCGAGCAGCTGCAGCACTTCATCGACTTGATGCGCCAATTCCCGCGTCGGGAGCAAGATCAGCGCGCGGCCAGTGCAGAGATCGAGCCGCTGAATCAGCGGAATGCCGAACGCCAGCGTCTTGCCGGTGCCGGTCTGGGCGATGCCCATCACGTCTTTGCCTTCCAGTCCGATCGGGATCGACTGCTGCTGGATGGGGGTGGGAGTCACGATGTGGCGCTGTTTCAGCACCTCTAGAATGCGTGACGCAATGCCGAGATGTTGGAAATCGGCCATAAGGGGAATACCTTTCTTCAGGCGCGGAAATCCGCGTCCTGATGATCCGTTCATGGAGGGTGGTGACGAATTGGCAGCGGAAAAATTCCGAAACGCAAAAGACACTTCTCACATGGGAGACAGCCCAAACGCTGTCGCAATTTGCGCGCCTTGTAGCAGGTCCTGGGAGGATTGCAAGGGAAAGCTGGCGTGCTCAGTTGAGCGAGTAGGGGATGGGTGACAGTGAACGTTCGGCCGTTATGGTGACCACTGGGCCCCAAGCGTGACAGTAGCGCCATCTGACAACACGATCTGGGCAGCCGGAGAAAACGGGTTGAGGCGGAAGGCTTGGAGATCGACAAAGAGCGGATCGGCAACAATTGAATGCTGGTTGTATCCCGTGGTCTGCTGATAGGCCGCAAATTGGTCGAGGCGGAACTCCTGCGTATCGCTGAAACGCAAGCGCACGTCGGAACGTCCATAATGGAGATTGTAATCGAAGACCGTCCACTGTGGCGTATCGTTCCAACGTTCCAGATAGCGGACCACGGTGTCGTTGCCAAACTCCGGCATCGTCGCAAAAATGTTATAACGAACGTCAAGGCCTTGGATCACACTCGGCACCCCGGCGTAGCCGTGCGTCAAGAGGTGACTGACGGAATTATTGACAAACGTATTGTGTTGAATCGTGATGTCCTGCGGCGATCCGCCACCGAGATGTTGCGGTCCTTCTTGTAAGATCAGACCCGCGGCTTTGCTGTTGGAATCGCTCTGCGGATAGCCATTAAAATGAATCAAGTTGTCGCGCACCGTCACGTGCGCCACATGTCCGGCCAGATCGATGCCCGACTGCGTCGATCCGGCGGACGCGTAGCCGTTATGGTGAATATTGTTGCCGGCAATCAGCGTGGTCCCGGTATCCGGCGTACTGGCACTATACAGCCAAATACCCATCGTCCGATTCGCGGCGATCGTGTTGTGTTGGATCGACACCGCGCCACGATTCTCCGCTTCGATCAATATACCGTTCCCTGTGTAGCCTTCGATTTCGTTGTTCGCGATCTCCACGGTCGAGTTGATCGCACAATGTTCTACGCCTGGGTCCTTTGCAGACGCTGCGAAGGCGACCCCGTACGCTTGGTTCATGCAGTTTTCCAACGCGCTGCCCTGCTGCAACGCACTACATTGCGCCGTTTGGACGCCGGCGCGAATCGTGTTGCGCTGAATGACTGTGTTCCCCACGTCCCCACAGGTATTGACACTAATGCCGCTGCCGGATGGATCGATGATCGCTGAATCTTCGATCAGTACCGACTGATTCCATTTCAGGGCGATGGCGTGATACTGATACTGCGGGTGATACCCGAGCGTGTGAATATACGCGTGTCGAATCACCGTCGACGTCGGCTGCGCATGGTAGTGTGAATAGAGCCATCCTTGTCCTAACTTCGCGTTCCCACCACGAAGAAACTGCGTGATCCCATTCTTGGCTGCGTTCAAAATGGTGACCTGCTCGATTTCCGTGCTCGGTCCGTAATCGATAATCGCAGCCGGCATGTCCGGCGTGGTCCCGTTGAACGTCACGTGCTCCACGCGCGTATGCGGGGCGTGGAGGACCAACAGCGAGAGATGCTGTAACGTAAAATGGAGCACGCGATAGTATGCCTTCGACTCAATGTGAAAGGCGTACACTTTATAGGGCGGCAACTGGTCAGGATTCGAGCCCAGCGGGTCGTGCACGAACTGCGCCGGATCATCCGGACAATCGCCACGAATCGTGATGGGCCGCTCCGCCGTCCCGTTGGGCGCAGTGGCCGGAATTTTCAACTGCGGCGCGAACCAATGATATGTACCGCACACATACAGCGTGTCGCCCGCGTGGACATTCCCATCGTCGTCGCCCCATTGAATGGCGGCAAATCCTCGCCAAGCCGTTTGATACGAACGTCCGTCGGCCCCGATTTGTGGAGTCGCCTCGGCCACTGGGGGCCGAACATAATATACCGTTCCGGTCTCCACCGCGGCGACGGCGGGCAACGGGTCCTCCGACGTCTCCTCGTTCGCGGAGGGTGTCCCCGGCGGTGCTGGAATGATGGAATCGGCAGGCGCTGTGTCGGATGCGTCGGCCGTTACCTGATTGGTCACAACCGCCTCCCCCGCCTCGACCGGTGCGCCTACCGAAACGAGCGCCTCTTCGGCCGGACTGGCCGGCGGCTGACTGGGTGTGACCACTGCGGGTTGGGGAACGAGTGGTGATGGCATGGCGACGTCCGGAACGTTAGGAATCAGCATCGGCGGGGCAACCGACGGGGCTTCTATCACAACGGACGGACTCGATTGCGAAGTCGCCGGCGTGGCCACAGGAGTTTCACCGTGGCAGGACGCGAGCCACAGACCGCAACAGATGAGCCAACAATACACACCAGGGTATCGCCGCAGCATGACCTCGAATATGAGCAAGATGAATGCCACAACAACGGAGCGTAGCACGTCATAACTACACGGAAGCGTGAAGGACTGAATCAACTGCTGCAGATTCAACTCCCAAATCGAGAAACGGCCTCTGGACCGTCAATAAATGAACTGTCACCGCGTTCCTGATCCCGTTTCATGGCATAGCGGAGGAAATCTATTTGCCACGTGACGAAACGACGTGTAACACACGCCGGACGCCACACTAATCAACCGAAGGAGGTCGTATGCGTTCTACTCGCCAACAGTTTGCGATATTCATCGCCACTCTTGCACTGACACTTGGCGGCGCCGGGTGTGAACAGGATGCCAGCGTGACGGTTGATGTCGTACCGGAGGATACTCCGGAAGTCGTCGATTCGGCATCGCCCGAGACAGCGCCGACCGCAGAGAGCGCCGCAGAGGACTTTATCGTAGCGAAGCAGTCCGCAGACGGCAAGGCCGCGCTGGGCAATCTGGCCGAAGTCACGGTCTCAGGCGGCAATGCAGAAGACATCACGATCACCAACACGCCGCCGCCGGAAACAACCGAACAGACGATCCTCACCGCATACGACTTGAAACCGGATGGACTCCAATTTTCCCAGCCAGTCCCGCTGCGGGTCGACATTCAAGACCTCGATATCAGCGAAGCCGCCCGCGCCGACCTCCGGATCGGTGTGGTGTCGAATGGCCAATTGGCCGTGAAGGCAACGACCTATTCCGCCGACGGCCAGTACCTCGAGGCGTTGCTCGATCACTTCAGCACCGCGATTATTTTCCAAACCACGGCGTCAGTCCCCGTGCCGACGCTGGTCTCCGCGGTCACAACGACTCCGGTCGCGCCGGAGCCGCCAGCCACGCCCCCAACGGACCTGCCGCCAACACCCCCTCCTCCGCCGGAACCGCCGACACCGCCAACGCCTGACGACCCCGAAGTCGTCCCAACACTCCCTGCGCCCCCGACCACCACGGCCCTCCCCGCGGGCTTCGTACCGGCACTGCTCACCGGCAAGATCGAAACCCATCTGTATCTCCCCAACCAGATCCATGTGCTGATGCGCAATTGGTTCAAGACCGGTCCCAGCAATATCCTGAACAACAAGCCGATCATGAACGGGCGTTTTTTCGCCCGCTTCTGCAAAGACGCGCTCTGTAAGGAGCCGATCGGGCTGCTGCCGGTGCAGATCAGTAAAGAAGACAAGTACAGCGACAAGGTCACGAAGCTCCCGCTCGATACGGTCTATCTCGGCTCCGATCACTTGCTGCCGTTCGAAGTCGCAGGCGCGCCGAACGGCAAGTCGTTCGTCCAGTTCATCCTCGATTCCGAATATAGTTGGGCGGCCAAGCTCGGCAGTTGCTCCAATATTCAAGACTGCCCCGGCAACGCCGACGTGTTGCAAAGCACGGGTCCCGTGCTCATGAATAACAGCGGCCTTGGCACGCCGAACCCGCCTCCCACGACGCTGCCGGTCGAGGCCAGCAGCGACGGGACCACGACCGTGGCACTCGGCGAAATCGACGTCGGCAGCATTTACTTCAACACCGACCAAATCGCCGGCACCCCGAAACCGGAGAACGGCAAGTTATGGGTCGCCCTCTCCAGCGACGGAGCCAAGAGCGGCAGTAACTATCGCAACACGATCAAGTTCCTCGATCTGAAGGACTACAAAGGGATCACGACCACGACGGTGAAATATAAAGGGCAGAATTTTCCCGGCCATATCTGCGGCCTGATTCCCGGCAACAACGCCATCTACGCGATCGGCACCGGGTTGAAGGGCGCCTACGTCTTCCTCTTCTCGCCCACGACCAACAAACAAGTACACGAGTTTGCGGCGTTCATCCCGCACCCCTCGTACACGGTGGCCAAGCCAAATGCGTCGCTGGCCACGACGGCCTATCCGTGGCCGTGCCGCGGGGTGTATGTCGAAAAAGGCAACACGAAGTACCTCCATTTAATCGACTTCATAGGGGCGGGGAGTCCGCCGAGCTCGCAAGATGCACTGCTCTACAGCGTGAACGTAACGGGTCTGGCCAATCTGACCGCCAACAACTCGATCGAGGGAACGAAGTTGACGCTGAAAGACAAGCGGGCCTGGCGCGCGATCGACGTGAACAGCGCGAAAGACGCGCTCTACGTGGCCGAGATGAGTTGGTCGCAAGACAACACGACGAAAAAAAATCTCATTTATCGCCTCCCACTCACCGACGCCGGCGCGTTGCAGAACGCCAGCCCCAATTTGGCGCAAGTGCTCGTGGCCACGACACCATACACTGCCGACGAGACCTGCGGTGGGCAAAAGAATTATCCGTCCGGACTCAAAGTCGTGAATTACAAAGGCAACGAATGGATCCTGATGGGGCACGACCACGGGATCGCCGGATATCGGATGGAGAAGGGAAAGACACAGCTCAGCGCCTTGGATAATCGCGATCTACAAACGTTCGGGCAATTGTTCATGGACATGGTCCCGTCATTGGATGGGAAGCGTCTCTATGCCCTCCCGATGTGCAAAACCACGGACGCAAACAGCAACTTCGAACTCCCCTACGAAGCCGTGATGGAGAACGCGGATAAGAATTTGGTCGCCATCTTCGACCTGGAGGGCGCGACTGCGCCGATGGGTGGCCTCCAAATGCCACAGATCGCCACCACGACGATCAATATCAACGGCGATCAGCAATTGGATCACGGCATCGATCAAGACTATTACCATTTGAAGCAGTGGATCCGCGCTACCGCTGTCTCGCTGCCGATTCCCCCGGTGGTGTTCACCGGCCCGCAAATGACCGTGGGCGAATCGAGCCTCTTCATTCGTGGCTCCGGACGGCAGGCCGGCAGCGACTTGGAACTGAGCAGTTCCGGCATGGGACAAGTCCAAGACGTCGGCGCGTTCGACCTCGCGACCGGCCGCGGCTTCATGTTCGGCACTTACAATCCGTTCTTCGGCGGACTCAGTTCCGAAGCGGGCAAGGGCGGCGGCATCTGGGGACTCGACTTCAGCGGCCCGGGCAAAGAGGCATCGGTCGGCGCAATCCTCTACGTGCCACCGTTATGATGCGAGACGCGCGATGCGGAAATTGCTTCTCTTAGCCGGCGCCGGGGCGATTGGCACGCTCGCACGCTATGGGCTGAGCGGCTGGGTCCATCAGTGGCTCGGCGTCGGATTTCCGTACGGCACGTTGGTCGTGAATACCGCTGGATGTTTTACGATCGGCCTACTCGGCACATTGGCAGAACAACGCGTCTGGTTCAGCAGCGAACTGCGCGCCGTGCTCTTCCTCGGATTTCTGGGAGCGTTCACGACTTTTTCGAGCTTCTCCTATGAGACATGGCAACTCGTGCGAGATGGTCAATATGGCTTGGCCGGCGGCAATGTCATCGGCACGATGATCGCCGGGTTCGGCGCATTGCTGCTCGGCGTGATCGCGGCACGCGCCCTTTAAAGGAAAGCGGTGAGGCATGAAAATTCCCGAGGCCGGCAAATTGTTGCGCATCTTTATCGGCGAATCCGACAAACATCACGGGCAACCGTTGTACGAAGCGATCTTGCACCTCGCGCGTCGCGAAGGTCTCGCCGGCTGCACGGTCGTGAAAGGCTGCGAGGGATTCGGCGCCGCCAGCCGCATTCACACCAGCAAGATCCTCCGCCTCTCCGAAGATTTGCCGGTCATCATCGAGATCGTCGACGCAGCCGACAAGATCGAGCGCTTTCTCCCTCACCTCGACACGATGGTCGAGGAAGGATTAGTGACAGTCGAAAATGTCCACGTCATCCTCTACCGACACACCCAAGCGACGTAAGCGGCGTTGCTACTACGTCTACCTCGTCGAAGCCACCGACGGACGTCTGTATGTGGGCTACACGACCGATTTAGCGCGCCGCATGACCGCGCACCGCAGCGGCCGCGGCTCGAAATTCCTGCGCGGCTTCGGCTTCGGCCGCTTGCGCTATCACGAAACGCACCGCACCAAATCCCGCGCCCTCCGCCGCGAGGCCGCGATCAAGCGGCTGCCGCGGGTCGAAAAACTCGCGCTGTGCCGGTGTGGTCACAACAACGGCCACAGCACGGGCACGACCGCATTGTAAATGGCACTTTACATTTGGCGCACCAAATGTAAAACAGCCGTTATGTCTGCCGACCGACGCAGTTTAGCAGCAGTCATCGAGCGAGACCTGCAGAAAAAGTTCGTCTTCTTGTCGGGACCACGCCAAGTCGGAAAGACGACGCTGGCCCGCCAGATCATCGCCGCCATGGGAGGCCAATACCTCCTCTATGATGACGACGATGACCGCGTGTCCATTTTGAAAAAAAACTACGTTGGCGCCGGCGTCGTCGGCCTGGACGAGTTCCATAAATTTCCCCGCTGGAAACACCACCTCAAAGGAGTCTTTGATAAGCATCACGCCCACCTCAAGCTGCTCCTCACCGGCAGCGCGCGACTCGACGTTTTCCAGAAATCTGGCGACAGCCTGTTTGGCCGATATTACTTACACCACCTGCACCCCTTCACCTGTGGAGAGCTGCAACACGGCACTATTCCCCCGCTCCCCCATGATCCGCTGGAACCACATGCGGCGCTCGACACACTCCCGTCGCTTCTCCGGTTCGGCGGTTTTCCAGAACCGTACGTCGGTCAATCCGACACGGAACATCGACGCTGGTCCAATGCCAGACGACAACTCCTCGTCCGCGAAGAACTGCGGGAACTCACGCACATCCATCTCCTCAACCTCGTCGAACATCTGATGCTCCTGTTGCCGGAGCGCATCGGTTCGCCCTTTAGTCAACGTGCGTTGGCGGAAGATATCCGCGTCAGCCCACCCACCATTGCCCAATGGATGGAGATCTTTGAACGCCTCTTTGTCGTGTTTACCGCCACGCCCTACGCCAAACGGATTGCCCGTTCGATTCAGCGACAACCGAAATATTATTTTTACGACTGGTCGCAGCTTCCCGACGACGGCGCGCGATTCGAAAATTGCGTCGCAAGTCATCTCTGGAAGGCCGTGCAACTCTGGACCGACGTAGGCCTAGCCACCCTCGGGCTGCACACGATCCGTGACCGCGATCGACGCGAGGTCGATTTTCTCGTGACGCGGGATCGACAACCGTGGTTTCTCGTAGAGACGAAATTGGCCGAGACCCAAATCGCCGAGCCACTCCGGCATTTTTCCGCCCGACTCCGGATCCCGGGCATCCAACTGGTGCTCAAAGAAAACGTTGCGAAACGAGAAGGCAACGTAGCGGTCCTCAGCGCCAATCGGTGGCTCGGCCATTTGCCGTAAGCACGCGCGGCGGCGTGGCGCATTGATCCGGAACTCTGGAAATGACCATGCATCATTGCCTGACACGTTTAGTGGAACTCGACGGCATCAGCCGCATCGCCTTCCGCGCATGCAATGGCGTCCATCACGAAGGCTATCCGCTCGACGCAGACGGGACATGCCTCGTCTGGGGCGAAGGCGGCCCGCTGGCCCCGGAGGAACCGCTGCGGATTCCGTACGCGGCGATCGATCTCGACTCTTTCTCGGGATGGGATACGACGGAACGGCGTTGGCGCGCGCTGCACTGGGATGCGAAACGTGGCGCGTGGTCTCTTCAGTAGGAACCACCGCCCTTTTGCGTTGCTCCGGGGGCGCGACTCTTCTATGGTCCGGCCCCATGCAACGGCGGTTTGTAGGGCAGTCGGTCCGACGGGTGGAGGCGGAGGCCAAGGTCACCGGGGCGGCCCAATATATCGATGATCTGACGTTTCCCGAGATGCTGTTTGGCGTCACGGTGCGCAGTGCGGTGGCGCGGGGAACGATTCGTGCCATTGAATTCGCCGACGGCATTCCGTGGGCGGAATTGACCATCGTGACCGCGAAGCAAATTCCCGGCAAGAATCGCGTCGCGCTGATAGCGGACGATCAACCGATGTTGGCCGACGGCAGCGTCAATCATGCCGAAGAACCGGTCGTGTTGCTCGCGCATCACGACCGCGCGCTGCTGGAAGCGGCACGACGTGCGGTGCACATCACGATCGATCCACTGCCCGCGATGTTCGATCTCGACACCGCAGATGCGCAGCAAACCATCGTCTGGGGCACGGACAATATTCTGAAATCGTACCGGATGGACGCCGGCGACATCGACGCTGCGTGGGCGACGGCCGCACACGTCATCGAAGGCGAATACCGGACCGGCGCGCAAGAGCATATGTACATCGAACCGCAAGGAGTGATCGCCATTGCGGATCCGAACAGCGGTGTCACGGTGTGGGGTTCGTTGCAGTGTCCGTATTACGTCCACGCGGCGTTGCTGCCATTGTTCGGACTCCCGGCCGATAAAGTGCGCGTCGTACAAACGGAGACCGGCGGCGGATTCGGGGGTAAGGAAGAATATCCCTCGCTGTTGGCCGGACATGCGGCGCTGCTGGCTTGGCACGCGGGGAAGCCGGTGAAAATGATGTACGATCGCCGCGAAGACATGGCCGCGACCACGAAGCGGCATCCGTCGCGCACGAGAATCAAGACCGGATTCGATCGCGGCGGAAAACTCGTCGCACTCGACATCGACTTCGTACTCGACGGCGGCGCGTATACAACACTCTCGCCGGTCGTGCTGTCACGCGGGACGTTGCATGCCACCGGCCCATATCGCTGTCCGAATGTCCGCATTCGATCGCGCGCCGTCGCGACGAATTCCGTGCCGTATGGCGCGTTTCGCGGCTTCGGGGCCCCGCAGAGCCTGTTTGCGATCGAGCGGCATATGGACCGCGCCGCGCACCAATTGCGCATGGCTCCGGAGGAACTGCGTCGTCGCAACTTGCTGCGCGACGGCGACACACTGGCCTGCGGCCAAACGGTCCGCGACGGCGTGGACTTGGGCGCGTTACTCGACCGCGCGCTGCAGCTCAGCCATTATCACGAACGCCGCGCCCAATATCGTACCGCGAACGCCACGGAGCCGCTGCAGCGCGGACTCGGGATTGCGGCCGTGATGCACGGCGCCGGATTCACCGGCTCCGGCGAACAATATCTAGCGTCGAAAGTTGCGGTCGAAACCACTGCGGAGGGCAGACTGCGCGTCCTCGCGGCCTCCACCGAAATGGGCCAAGGGAAAAATACGGTCTTCACCCAAATCGCCGCGGACGCGGCCGGGCTGGAACTGTGCGACATCGACGTCGTCACGCCCGACACGCAGGTTGTCCCGAACAGCGGACCGACTGTGGCCTCCCGCACCACGATGATCGTTGGCGACCTCGTCGCGCGCGGCTGCACCGGCATTTGTGATGTCTTACGCCAAAGCGATTTGCTGCCGACACCGCACACGCCCGCGGACTTCCGCCGTGCCTGCGCCGCGTATCACGCGCGACACGGCGCGCTGCGGCTCACCACGCAATACGAACCACCCCCCGGTGTCATCTGGGACGACGCGACGTATCGCGGCCAGGCGTACGCCACATACGCCTGGGCCGTGTATATCGCCGAAGTGAGCGTCGACCCGATCAGTTATGAAGTCCGTGTGACCGACTTTACCGCGGTGCAGGAGATCGGCCGCGTCGTCAATCCGACGCTGGCTGCCGGACAGATTGAAGGCGGCGTGGTCCAGGCGATCGGCTACGCACTGTACGAACAAGTTCAGCTGCGTGAGGGCCGGATGGTGAACGATCAATTCGCGAATTACATCATTCCGACCGCACTCGACGTGCCGCCGATTCGTGTCCATTTTGAAGAAGTACCGTACGCGCACGGCCAAAGTGGCGCGAAGGGGATCGGCGAACTCCCGATGGATGCGGTCGCGCCGGCCATTTTGAACGCCGTCGAAGATGCCACCGGCGTCTCGTTCACGTCCATTCCGTTGTTGCCCGAGGAGGTTTTGTGCCGGCTGACGGCGTGATCACAACAGTGCCGATCACTTGCACCATTAACGGGACACCGCAGACGCTCCGCGTCTCGCCAATGCGACGCCTGCTCGACATGTTGCGCGAAGACGCGCATTTGACCGGCACGAAAGAAGGCTGTGGCGAAGGTGAATGCGGGGCCTGCGCCATACTCCTGAATGGCGAGCTCGTGAATAGTTGTCTGGTGCCGGCGCTGCAAGCGGATGGGGCGACGATCGTCACTGTAGAAGGGATCGCCGCCCAACGCCTCGCCGATGGACGCGCGGCCGACGTCGTGCAAGCGGCGCTGGCCACCTGCGGCGGGACGCAATGCGGGATCTGCACGCCGGGATTTGTCGTCGCCATCACGGCACTGCTCCAAACCAATTCGCGCCCGACCACGGCAGAAATCCGCACTGCACTCGGCGGCAATCTCTGTCGCTGCACCGGCTATATGAAAATCGTCGCGGCGGTCGCACAGTGCGTGCACGCCGCAGAGGGAACGGCATGAGCGGCGCATCCGCCACACCGACGCTCATTGCTCCATCGTCGCTGGAGGCGGCTCTGCAGCTGATGGCAGTGGAACCGGGCCAATGGCGTCCGTTCGCGGGCGGTACGGATCTGATGGTCGCGATGAATGCGCCCTGCGGCGCGACGCGGGGCATCCTTTCCCCTCTCCCTTTGGGGAGAGGGCTGGGTGAGGGGGAGGGCACAAGAGGTTTCATCAACCTCCTCCGCTATCCCGAACTCCACGGCATCACGGTCGCCGACGACACCATCGAACTCGGCGCCTGCACGACCTACACCCAAATCCGCGGCCACGCATTGCTGCAACGTGAATTTGCGATGCTCTGCGCCGCCGCGAGCCTGACCGGCGGCGTCGCGATCCAAAACCGCGGCACGCTCGGCGGCAATATCGCGAACGCCTCACCGGCCGCCGACTCGCTGCCCGTGTTGCTCGCGTACGACGCCGCGATCGCCTTGCAATCGATGCGCGGCATTCGCTGGGTCCCGTATGACACGGTGCACACCGGCTATAAGCAAACAATTCTCGCGCCGGATGAACTCATTACACGGATCCGACTGCCGCGACCGCGCGCGCCGCGCGTCGAATTTTTCCGCAAGGTCGGCACACGCGAGGCGCAATCGATCACGAAAGTGAGTCTTGCCGCGTGTGCCACACGCCACGCGCAACACCTCACGGATGTCCGACTCGGGATGGGGAGCGTCGGCCCGATGCCGCTCCGTTGTCGCCGCACCGAGGCCGTGCTCCAATCCGAAATCGTCACTGCAACAACAATCGCCGCCGCACAGCGCGCTTTACTGGAAGACATCGCGCCGATCGACGATCTGCGTTCGACGGCCGCGTATCGGCGCCGCGTCGCGCAGAATTTGTTAGCGGAATTTTTGCAGCAAGCCATGACGCCGCGCGGATAGTCACTTTTATGTGGAACTGGATCGATAGCGTCGCAGCCAGCAGCACTTCGGGAGACCCGGCGGTACTCGTCACGATCGTCCGCTGCAGGGGCTCCGCGCCGTGCGCGCCCGGCGCGCGTTTGCTGTTGCACTCCGATGACCGTTTCGACGGCACCGTCGGCGGCGGCCACCTTGAAGCGCATGTGTTGGCCGACGCGCGTGACTGTCGCACCGCCGGCACGCCACGTTATGTGGAATACTTGCTCTGTCCCAAGACCGGCCAATGCTGTGGCGGCGCAGTCGATGCGTTCTTTGAAGTGCTGCACGGCGGACCACAACTCTATCTGTTCGGCGCCGGCCATGTCGGCCAAGCCCTCTGCCGCACGTTGGTCGACACCCCGTTCAGCATCCACGTGATCGACGACCGCGTCGAATGGATCGACGCTCCGGGGCTACCCACCGCCGTCACGCGGCATCGCGCCGGTTGGGAGGCGTTCGTCACGACGGCGCGCTGGTCCGAACACGGCACGTACATCGCGATCATGACCCATAGTCACGACCTGGATGCCGAGATCCTCGCGGCCGTGTGCGAACGCGCGGCAACGTTCATCGGGTTGATTGGGAGTCGTCACAAATGGTTCGAACTGCAACTCCGCTTGCAACGACGCGGCCTCACGGCCGACCAATTGGCGCGCGTCCATTGCCCGATCGGCGCACCGACCGGCAAGGCCCCGCAGGAAGTGGCCGTCAGCATCGGCGCGGAACTCCTCCGACAACATTATGCAACACGCACACACACCGCATCCCATCATTCTACTCTGCGGCGGGAAATCCACGCGGATGGGACAGCCGAAGGGATTAATGCCGTACCACGGCCGGCCGTGGCTGAGTGAACAGCTCGAGCGGATCGAGGCCCTCGGCAGCAGCGACTGTTACGTCGTCCTCGGCTTCGAGCGCACGGCCTATCTCCCGCTGCTCGAGACCCGCTTTCGCGCTACCGCGTGCATTCATAGTCGACTCCGCACGCAGCTGCACGTCGTCCACAATCCAATGCCCGAACACGGCCCATTTTCGTCGCTGTGCGCCGCGATCCCCCGACTGCCGGCAGCCACGACAGCGGCCTTCGTGCTGCCACTCGATGTCCCCGCCGCGCAGCATGCGACGTGGTTCGCCCTCGCCACCGCACTCACTGACGACGTCTCCGCGGTCATCCCCACGCACAACGGCCACGGCGGCCATCCAGTCTTACTGCGACGCTCGTTCTTAGAACAACTCGCAACTATTCCCCGCGACGCCGCCCACGCCCGACTCGATCACCAATTGCACGCGCTCCCCTCGCGCGCGCTCGTCCGCCTCGCTGTTAGCGACGCACAAGTCGCATGCGACCTGAACACCCCCGCCGATCTGCAGCAATATTCCCAGGCAATGGATCGATCATCATGAGGACGACATTGATAATCACCGCTTCCAACCGGCCAGCAGCACGCCGGCCCAGGCGATCAGTGCGCCGGCGACGCGGGTGAGACTGACGGGTATTTTTTCCACCGTAAGGTCCCAGACCAAACTCACGACGATCTGCGCAGCCACGAATCCGAGGAACACCCGCAACGCCCCGATTTTTTCGATCGCAAGTGGCAGGCCCACAACAATCACGAAACCACATAGACCCGGAACGAAGTACCACCACACCGGTGTGCGATCGCCGAAGCGCTCGCGCAATAGTTCCGGCAATAGCTGCGGCAGATAGCGACTCAGCCCATAAAAAATCCCGGCGACACAAAACAGCACGACGGTATTCAACAACGTCACCGCCGCGATTCCCCACCCACTCGTGATCTGCCGATTCACGACCCCTTGCATGACCGACGCAACGCCGAGCGCCATCGACACCAGGACCCAGACCATAGTTACCTCCGCTTCGTCATTGCCGGGTTGGACCATACCACATTCTGAGTGTCGATCTACCACATCGTCCCGCTAACCACTTGATTTGTCGTTCGCCAATGCGGTCCCGGAATTGCAAGCTCATCTGGAACCTTCAACGGCGTAGGGAATAGGGCAACCAAAGGGGGAGCTATGAAGCAAGGAGAACGTATCCGACGATTAGTCGCGCTCGTCGGCATCTGTACGATGGCCGCATGCGGCGGCTCAAGTGGCAGTAGTTCGACCGACGATTCCGGCGGATCGACAACCGGGAGCAGCAGCGGCGGCGGGACCACGACCGGAACGCCTGACACCACGACATCCACGACGGTGCCGGGCGACTTGGTCGTCAGCTCGCCAACTGCCGGCGCCAGCGCCAGTGGGAACTTGGCCCGCGTGACAAAGTCATTGAAAGTCGACGCCACGACGCCGTCCGGCGCCCCGACCACGGAATTTCAAGAAAAACGCGAGGCCTTACAGGAACTGCTCGCCGCGGAAGGCGAATGCAGCATCCCGCTGCGCACCGAGATGCCGTCATCGCCCTCGTGCTACGGCCCGACGCTCCTTTTTTGTAACCACGCCGACGCCGACTCGACCGATGCCGATTGCGATATGCCGGAGAACGGCAACAACTTCGGCGAAAACGCCCCCGACGACGGTAACCTGCCGGTCGGCGATCTAGGCTTATGGGGTGAAACTGAAACCAGCACCGGCGAGGCCTGCGCCGCCGCGCAAATGAATTACTTGATCGACAAGGTCGCGGTGCGCATCGACAACATCGTCAACATCTTCGGCGCGATGGCCTGCGCCGGGAAAAAAGCCGGCGTTGAACTCCCCGCTGTCGGCGCGTCGGTCGATCTCTCGTCCGCGATCGCAGCAAACTTAAGCGTTACCGGACTCACGATCAGCGCGGCCAGCATCGCCCGCTTGGAAGACGACGCCAGCGGCAATGCGGTCTATCAATCGACCATTACCATTTCCGTTTCCGGACCCAGCGGCAGCACCGAAACCGGTACGTTGATTCTCAAACATATCCCGACGGCCGCGGACAACAGCACCTATAAGGGCAAGCTCTCGATGGTGATCAGCTCGTCCCAGAGTGACGGCGGGAATTGCGCCCAATCCGGTCTCACGGGCGTGGCACGCGCCGGGGTTATTTTGTACGAGAAGACGTCGGAAGAATCATTGACGTACAAACTCGATTTCGCGGATTTCTGCGGTGCCGACACCCAGCCGTTGGATGAGGACAACAACATCGATCCATCTGACAAGCTCGTCATGGCGGGAAATGACCAACCACAGGGCGACAATCAACAACAGCAACCGCCGCAAGATCAACAGCAACAACAACCGCCACAGGATCAGCAGCAACAACCGCCGCCGCAAGGCTCACTCGCCAAAGTCGATGAGGCACCAGCGGAAAATCCGGACGGATGGGGCGGCAACTGGAATCATGGCGTGTTCAGCTTGAATCCCACCAGCGGGACCGGAACCGTCGCCTTCGCATGGCAGGCCGGTCCGCAAGATTCTTATACCCGCGTGCTGAACGCGACGGTCTCCGGCAACGAAGACGGCTCGGCCGGCGGCACCGCGTATTTCGGATACGGGCCTGACGTGGCCTCGACCACGGAGTCGGTCGGATCGATCTCCGGCTTCTTCTGTAACTGGGCCGGACCGAACAATCGCAATGGGATGAGCGGTCCCAGCGCGCTGGCCCAACGCCAGGTGTTGCAACGCGCAGTCGGCGCCGATCTGTTCACGTCCGACAGCAGCCAGTTGGCGATCGCGTATGCGCCGACGAACAGCTGCAACATGGCCGCCGATGACAACATGACCTTCTATGCAGTGGGGGCCCAAGATTCATCCACTGCGATCGAGATGACGAACAACGTGACGACGAACAATTCAGCCGTCACACATGAATTGATCGACTTGAGCGACGTCAGCTTCACACTACCGACGCCACCGGCCGATCTGTAAACGGTTCGATCAACTGAGGGATCACATCGGGGGCCTTTCGGGCCCCCGATGTTTTTTTGAACAGCAATCGTTGAGGTGGCTATGCGGTCTTTTGCCACTCGGCGAGCGCCGTCAGCGCCTCGGCGGCGTACATCAGCGAGGGGCCGCCGCCCATATATACGGCCATCCCGAGCGCCTCGACGATCTCTTCCCGCTTCGCGCCCAATTGCGCCAGCGTCTTGGTATGAAATCCGATACAGCCGTCGCAATGTGCTGCCACCGCGAGCGCCAACGCAATCAGCTCCTTCGTTTTCTTGTCGAGCGCCCCGTCTTGCGTCGCGGCCTTGGCCAAGGCGGAGAAGCCCTCCATCACCGCCGGGACTTCTTGGCGTAACGCGGCCATTTGCCGACTGATCCCCTGCGTGATCTCCTGATACGATTTCATATAACTCCAACTCCTTTCATGGCCCTCCGACGACGTGCGCCGCGGGACCGCTGCATGGCGACATTTCGCACGATGCGTAGTTTGCGTTCTTGTAACGTTACAAATGTCCGACACACGTTGCGACAGAGGTGATCAACAAGCGCACCTCCGGTCCCATACAGCGTTTGCACGCCGACCTTGCGGGCCCGCACCAACCCCGCCAGCGCCAGAATATGCAGATGCTTAGAGACATTCGGCTGTTTGGCTTGCAACGCCGCCGTGATCGCATTCACCGAGCACTCTCCTTGATGCAAGATGCACATGATCCGCAACCGCAGCGGATCGCCCAACGCCTTCAACATCGCCGCCAACGGCTGCAACGCCGTTTCGGACAATTCGGTCAGCAACATGAAGACCTCGGCGCGCTGCAGCACGAGCTTCCTTCATCGCCCTGGCAGCCGGGGCGCACCCGATTCCACGGCATCCGGGACAGCACATGCGCCAGCCCGCAATAGCCTGTGGCCCCGGCCACCAGCAGACCAACGCCGATCGCGCCGCCCAGCCACGCAAAACCCGCATGGACCCACTGCGCCAGTCCGGTACTCAATACTAACAGGCTGCCGATCGTCAGAAAGACTTGCCGTTGCAGTGGCAACACGCGCCGCTGCCGCACCGTCGTGCCACTCGCGCGACGGAACGCCTCGATGCCGCCGGCCAACGAAACGACGCGTTGAAAACCGAGCGCGCGCAACTGCTCGGCAGCCGCGGCACTCCGCACGCCTTGCTGACAGACGACGCAGATCGCCGCGTCCGGCCGCAGCTCACGCGTCCACACCGCGAGTTGATCGAGCGGACACGAACGCGCCGCCGGGATCGATTCATAGAGAAATTCATCCGGACTCCGCACGTCGATCAGGATCGGCGGCGCGGACCGGAGCTGCTGGAGCAGTTCGGCTGCAGTAATGACTGGCATGTGACACCTCCAGCCCGCCGATACATCACTATATAGGAATATGTCAATACGAGGACACATTCACAGACTGCGCGCCACGTGTTTGGCGAAGGCCATAATGGTGACTTGCGGATTCACGCCGAGCGGGCCGGCGATGGCCGAACCGTCGGCGACGGAGACATTGTCCACACCGTGCAGTCGCCCTGTCGCACTGATCGCCCCGCGGGCCGGATCGGCGGCGAAGCGGCAGGTCCCGAGGGGGTGGAAAGCCATCCCGAGCACGCTGTCTTTGCGAAGCTCGTCGCGGCGGAAACCAGCATCGAATGAGGCCCAGGAGGCAAAGACATTCGGCGGATTCAACACCGGCAAAATGACATGCTCCGCGCCGACGGCAAAATAGGCCTCGGCGATCAGTCGCATCCCGTGAAAAAAGTTGTCCAGATCGCGCGGCGTCAAATCGTACCAAATGAGCGGCGGACTCTGCGGCGCCGGCACCAGCCGCCCATGCTGACTATCGGCGATGCAAAACCCGAACGCGACCATGCGATCGTAACACCGCATCCAACGTATCAGATCGTCGCCCAAGAACGGAAGGCTCAAACACGACATCGACGGTGGCAGAAACACGCCTTCGAAACAACAATCGGGGAGCGCCGGGTCGTGATACCCAAACGCCTGCGGCACCCCTTCCCAAGCACGTTGCACCGTCGGCATCACCGCAAATATTTTCACTGCGGGATGAATCGACAGATGTCGCCCCAATGCCGCGAGCCGCCGACCGTGCGTATGCCGCAGCAGAAAGCTCGGCGTATCGAGCGCCCCTAACGCGCAGACAAAATGCTGCGCTTCAATGACGACCCGCCCCCCGGCCGCCGTGCGACACACTAACGATCGCGCCGCATTGCCATGGAAGCGCAAATGCCGCGCCTCGGTTTCCAAATACACGCGCAATCCGTGATCCCGCGCCTTGCGCAAATAATTCAATTGCACCGCTTGTTTCGCATCGCGCGGACAAATCGAGACACAGCGCCCGCTCCCGACGCATTCCACTTCACAGCGCGGCAGCGGCGCGCCGCCGGTCCGACCGAGACGCCGCAAACCCTCCGCAAACAGGCGATTCGATGCGCCCATGGATGCTTCGGGACAGGGACGAATCGAAAGTTCGTCCGCAATCTCCGCCTCGGCAGCGCGCCACGAGTCGCGCGGAAAATCGACGCCGAGTTCACTGGCCCAACGCGCGAGAATCGGTTCCGGCGTAGCAAGACACGTCCCGGAATTGATCACACTCGTCCCGCCGAACGCCCGCCCGGTCGGGATCGGGATTTGGGCCGGCCAGATCGTGGCCGCGACGCCGGCATCGCGGTAGTATCGCAACACGACATCTTCGGGCGCCAGCGGCGGCTGCGACTGCGGCATCCCGCCGATCTCTACTATGAGTACGTCGCGACCGCGCGCCGTGAGCGCCTCCGCCACGACAGCGCCGCCCGGCCCTGATCCGATCACGCAGACGTCGCACCGCTCTCGGCGCGTGCCGAGCAATCCACTTCCGAAGACGATGGGGGGAGAATTCACGGACATGCGATTACCTGTAGCCGATCGCGGCTTGGACGGAAGGTTGTTTGTAGACATACAGCGCACAGACCGTTTTCAATCCGTAGACCGGCATCCGGATCATCCAGTGCCGCGCGCGTTGCAAACGCTGCAGACACCGCCGCCGCTGCGGTTCCGACAACAGCACATACGGCAGATAGCCGTAGCGGAGCGGCACGAGGTACATAATCAGATAACAAGCGGCGATAAATCCGTACCGCAGTGTCCATGGCAAGCGCTGCACATGCTGCACGATCTCTCCGACCATCGCGTCTTCATCGGCGGCCGTGAGCGCGTCGGGCGCAAAGGAGCGACAAAACGCGCGCAGAAAGCGATATGGCAGCAATCGTGCCACAAAGACTTTTTGCCGCTGCGCCGGACCGAACGCGCGGCCGCGTTGGAGCTGCAGCAGGAACAGCGTATGCATCAGGGCAATCGTGCCGTCCGTACCAGCGCTCAGCGCGAGTGCGACCGAGCCGTGCAACAGCGCCAGTCCGATAAACAGCAGCGTCGAGCTCGTTTTCACGGCGATCATATACCGATGCAACGCCATATCCGTCGGCGCGCGCCGCAGCGCCGTCACAATCAGCATCAGACCGATCAAGAACGAGATCGCCAGCGGTCGCCACAGTGGATGATCTTGCTGCAGCAACGCACTGGATGCGGGAGCATCCCAACGAGTCAGTAACGTCACGATCGTACTAGGCGCAACGATGAACGCGAGGGCCAACAGGCCGTAGATCCATTGAAATCCGTGACACCAACGATCGAATTGCCGCAGCAAGCCGGCGTTATGAAACGGCCGATTCCAGCGAATCGCAAAGTCGATGATTGGCGGATACACCGCGCGCCACGACGGAATCGGAATGCCATGTCGCGCGCACGCGGCCTGCAAGTTCGTCGTCGCGAAACGGCCACGATGAAAAAAGTAGTCGATGGTTTGCGCCGGGATCCCGGTCAGCAAATTGAGCGGAAACCACCGGAGCAAGTGCAGCAAGAGCCAACGCGCGGCGACGGGAATGGCATACGGATGCCGTCCACCGATGCGGTGTGCGATCGTGTCGAAGACCTCGGCCGTCGATGGCGGTTCGGGATCGGCGAGGTGCAGGGTTTGCCCATCGGACGCGTCGTCGAACCCGGCCGCACCGATCACGCGGCCGACGAAATCGACCGGCACCGCGTTGAATGACGAGGTCGGAAGCCCCAAATTCGGCAATGCCCACAACAGCCGATGGATCTTGCGCAAAAAGACCATCAAGACATACGGGCCGTCGAATTTCTGCGTCTCGCCGCTGGCGGAATCCCCGACCACGACTGCGGGACGAAAAATAGTCGTCGGGAGCTGCGCCATCCGCGCGCGCACCAACTGTTCCGCTTCGTATTTCGTCGCCTCGTACGCATTGCGAAACTGCGGCGCCGTCGGCAGCGCATCTTCGAGAATCTCGCCTGCGGCCGTCCCAGCGACGTAACACGTGCTGATGTAATTGAAGCGACGCAGTTGCGAACAGCCGGCCAGAAAATCGAGCACATTCGCGGTGCCGAACACGTTCGCGATCCGGCTCGTGGCAGTGTCGGCGGTTAGGTCGTACAGCGCGGCGAAGTGAAAACAGCGCTGCACTACGCTCTGCACGGCCTGCAGATCGGCGGCCGGGAGACCAAGGCCCGGCTTGCGAATGTCAGCGGCGTAAATGCGATAGTCCGCAGCCGCAAGTCCCAATGTCGCGGCGCACGCATGCGCGGCAGCGAGCTCGCTCGGCAACACAAGGCAGTGCCAATAGACGGCACGGCCCGCTGCGCGGGCGTCGCGCACCAGACGCGCCGCCAAGAATCCGGGGAAACCGGTGAGAAGTACCTGTTCCATACGAGTCACAAGTGCGCTACGAGGGCGGCATTCTATGGATCACGCCGCATTTGTCCAATCCCTCGTTGCCTTACAGTATCCAGCCCACGTGGGTCGAGACCATTATGAAAGTTATTTCCTTCGACTGCATCCGCCCGGGACCGACCGCCGCGCGTTGTGGCTGCGTTACACGCTCTTGGCCCGCCAGGCCGCTCCGGATATGGTGCGCACGGAATTGTGGGGAACTTATTTCGACAGCACGTTGCCGCAACCCGTGGCGCTGCGACACCGCACGGCCATCAATTCCACGACACTATCAGCTGATCCGCATCAGTGGATCGCGATCGATGGTCACGCGTTGACGCCGCGCCATGCCACAGGCGCAATCGCCGGACCGCCCGCCATAACGTGGGATTTATCACTCGACCCTTCACCGCATCCGCCAGTCGTACCGTATCCATATCAGTGGATGTATCGCGCCCCGTTTCCAAAAGCGAAAGTCGTTACGCCATATCCGCATTGCATCGCCCACGGCACGCTGTGTCTCGGCACGCAATGCATCCCGATCGACGGATGGGAAGGAAGCCTCGGCCACAATTGGGGCCGCGCCCACGCCGAGCAGTATCGCTGGATCCAATGTTCCCACTTCATTGAACACCCTGATGCCTTTTTTGAGGCCGCCGTCGCGCAGTTGCGGATCGGTCCCTGCAGCCTCCCACCGCTCGCGTTCTTCTGGTTGCGCATCGGCAAGCAGATTTTTCCATTCAACCAACTCCATCGCCTCATCAATCATCCACGCCCGAGCGCGCCGCTCGCGTGGGTATTCGTCGCGCATAACGGCACTCATACCGTAGTCGGCTCGGCTCAAGCCACAGCGGTCGATTGCGTCGCTTTACCATACGAAAGCCCCAACGGCACGACGCCGGCTTGCATCAATGCTTCGTTGGCCGCACTGACATTGCAACTGTACGCTGGCTGCGACACTACGGCCGCGCCGCTCTACACCCTCACGACCCCTCACCACGCCGCGCTGGAAATATTAGGCCGTAATACTTACGGCGTCCCATTACGCACTTTATGATTCTCATGGCGTACCCGCCCCGGGTTCGCTACACCACCACGACACATGACCGCGCATCCACCATCCGAGCCATCACTCCACGAACATGAGCCCGCGCAGGGACGCGGCGAATTGATCCGCATCGGCCTCGTCGGCCTCGCCGTGCTCGCGAGCTGGTTGCGGCTCTGGCAGTATGTCGCGCCAGTCGACCTGATCGCGTTACTGACCACGGCGTGCGGCGGGCTGCCGATTTATCGCGAGGCCTGGGCCGCGCTCCGCGCGCGACGGATGACGATGGAACTCTCCATGACGATTGCGCTCGTCGCCGCGATCGCGATCGGGGAATTGTTTACGGCCGCAGTGATCGTCTTCTTCGTGCTGATCGCGGAGTGGATCGAGTCGCTGACCGTGGCGCGGGGCCGCCACGCGATTCACGATTTGCTGACGTTACTCCCGCCAACGGCAATAGTGCGGCGCGGCACGCAAGAAACTACCGTGCCGCTGCAGCAGCTGCAGCTCGGCGACATCGTGCTCATTAAACCGGGGAGCCGCATTCCTGTCGATGGCACAGTCGTCGGCGGCCATTCGCATGTCGACCAAGCCACGATCACCGGCGAATCGATGCCGGTCGCGAAGCATCCGGGCGACGACGTCTTCGCCGGCACGATGAATCAAGGTGGCACATTGGAAGTGGAAACGCGGCAGATCGGCCACGACACGGCCTTCGGCCGCATTGTGACCACCGTGGAGCAGGCGGAGGCGACACGCGCCCCGATCCAACGCATCGCCGATCGTTTGTCCGGCTATCTCGTCTCGTTCGCATTCGGTGCCGCGTTCATCACATTCCTGATCACGCACGACGTCCGCGCCACGATCTCCGTGATCCTCGTGGCCGGCGCCTGCGGCGTCGCGGCCGGCACCCCGCTCGCGATCCTCGGCGCGATCGGCCGCGCGGCCCGCCACGGCGTCATCATTAAAGGCGGCGTCTATTTGGAGGCGCTGCGCAATATTCAAACGGTCGTGCTCGATAAGACCGGGACGATCACGTTCGGCACCCCAACCGTGATTCGTGTCCAACCGTATGGCGATGCCGGCGCGACGCAAGTCCTCGCCGTGGCGGCGGGCTTGGAACAATACTCCGAGCATCCGCTGGCCCGCGCCATCGTGCAGCGCACCCGCGACGACGGAATCGTCCTCGCCCCAGCGACCGATTTTCATTCCACGCCCGGTCGCGGCGTGACTGGGAGCGTGGAGCACGCAGCGGCCGTTGTCGGAACCCGGCAACACCTGGCCGATCACGCCATCGCGGTCGAAGACGACCACATCGACATCACGCCGCATTCGCACGTCTGGGTGGCACACGCCGGGCATTTCATCGGCACGATCGAGATCGCCGACGACGTACGTCCCGACGCCATCGATGCGATCCAGCAACTACGCCACCTCAGCGTGCGGCCCGTGCTCCTCACCGGCGACACGCCGCAAATCGCCCGCGCGGTGGCAAATCAAGTCGGGATCGACGAAGTCCACGCCGACTTGCTGCCGGCCCACAAAGCAGAGCATGTACGCACCTTGCGGGACCGCGGCGCGCGGGTCGCGGCGATCGGCGACGGCGTTAACGACGCGCCGGCATTGGTCGCGGCCACGGTCGGCGTCGCGATGGGATCCGGCACTGATGTGGCACGAGAAAGCGCCGACATTGTGCTGATCGGCAACGACCTGACGAAGTTCGCGCTGACCGTGCGGCTGGCGCGCCGCTGTCACCGGATCGTGATGGCCAATTTCTTCGGCACGATCGGCGTCGACCTGCTCGGCATGGCCCTGGCCGCGACGGGACACCTCACGCCGCTGCTGGCCGTCCTGATCCATGTCGGTTCCGAACTCGCGTTCATCCTGAACTCCGCCCGCCTCATCCCGTGGAAGAGGACTCACGTCGCCTAACGCACACCCCACCACCTACCCCCGGCTGAATTCATCTGAATGGGGACAGGTACCTTCAGATCCTTAATTGGCAGGCATCGCAAGGTACCTGTCCCCATTCAAATGCACTTACGCGTGGGGCGGCTCAATGGCAACTTGATCTTTGTCCGCGATCCGGATGATGATGCACGCGGATGACGGATCAACCAAGCAACGAAATTTCCCCCAACGATGCAGAAGTCCGGCGCACGGCCGACCCGCGCACGGTGCTCCTTGACGTGCGCGAGGCTGCGGAGTGGCGCGAGGCACATATCCCCGGCGCCGTGCTTCTGCCGCTTGACGACCTCGCGGCGACTATTGCCACGCTCGTCCCGGATCGACAGACGCCGATCATCTGCCAATGCGGCGCGGGCGTGCGCTCCAAGCGCGCGGCGGCGACACTCGTCGCACTCGGTTACACCAACGTCGCTTCAATGCGCGGCGGGCTGCGGGCGTGGCGCGCGGCGGGATTGCCGTGCGACAGCGCGACGGATTTTCCGTTCACGCCGGACGAACAGCAACGTTATGAGCGCCACTTGCGCATCCCGGAAGTCGGAGTAGCGGGACAGGTGAAACTGCGCGCCGCGCGCGTCTTGCTGATCGGCGCCGGCGGCCTCGGCTCCCCCGCGGCGTTGTATCTGGCGGCTGCGGGCGTCGGCACGCTGGGCATTGTCGATGACGACGTGGTCGATCTGTCCAATCTCCAACGCCAGATCCTGCATCAGACGGCGTCCATCGGGCGCCGCAAAGTGGATTCGGCATGCGAGACGCTGCACGGAATCAATCCGCTAGTCCGCGTGGAGCCGTATGCGGAACGGCTCACGACCGCAAACATCGAGCGACTCTTCGCCCCATACGACCTGATCCTGGACGGCAGCGACAACTTCCCGACGCGCTACTTAATTAATGATGCGTGTGTATTGTTACAAAAACCGCTGGTGCACGGCAGCGTGCATCGCTTCACCGGCCAGGCATCGGTCTTCTGGCCCGGTCGCGGCCCGTGTTACCGTTGCCTCTATCCCACGCCGCCGCCCCCGGACCTGGCCCCGTCATGCGCCGAGGCCGGCGTGCTCGGCATCCTCCCTGGCGTGATCGGCCTGTTGCAAGCCGTCGAAGCGATCAAGCTGATTCTCCAACAGGGTGACTTATTGTTGGGCCGACTCCTCTGTTACGACGCGCTCCGTGCGGAATTCCACGAACTCCGCCTCGGCCGCGACCCCGCCTGCACCCATTGCGCCCCCCACCGCCCGTTCCCCGGCTTCACCGATTACGACGGCTTTTGCCGAGGGCGATGACAATGGCCTGCGGCACAACACGATGAATGCTATCGTACCGGGCGCGCAGCCGATCATCCCGCCTGATTCTTCTCGCACACTGCGGCACAGAGGTGGACTTCTTCGCAAATGAGATCGCAAATCAGATCGCAGACCGGCTGGCAAATCGTGTCGCAGACCTTATCGCAAATGATTTTGTCGCAGCTGATGCCATCGCAAATCGGTTCGCAGCGCGACTCCCCCAACGGACGACCTTTGACGAGTCGGGCATAGGTCTCATGCAGCCGGTCAAACCCACACGTCGGCTCCGCGACGTTCACCCCCTCTGTGCGATCCCGTTCGAGGGCAAACGGCTGTTGGACGCTCAAGTTGAGACTGCCGAGGATCAATACTGGAACAACGCTGCGCATAGCGACCTCATGTAAACAGAGTTGGCGTCTTATGGCAAGACCCGATCGCACGTAATCCCGTCGCAGGGACTGACCGCGTCGCACACCGCATCGCAATTCGCATCGCAGACAATTCCATCGCAAATCGCTTCGCAAATGGCATCGCAGATGCCGTCACAAATCCCATCGCAGATATTGTCGCAGACACAATCGCACGGCGGCTCTACCGCCGCGCGCCCTCCGAGCAGCCGTTCCCAGCCCGGAGTCGCGGACTGGTAGCCGGACTGCCCGCTGCCATGGACCGCGCCACAGCGGGGCAGCAAAGTGGCGTCCGGCACAGTCCATCGAGCGCCGCTACAATTCACCTGTCCAAACCGCACCACGGATCGCACTCCGGTCATATATCCTCCCCGGGCTCGTCAATGCAGTTGACTGCACATTACGCTGCCTTGATGGCATCGCAGATCTGGTCGCAGACCTGATCGCAAACGGTATCGCAGACGGTATCGCAGATCGCATCGCAGACGGCATCGCAATCGGCGTCGCAGACGATCCCATCGCAAATACCGTCACACAAAATGCCGTCGCACAAAATGCCATCGCACCAATTCCCGTCACAACTCCCGACATTCCCCGCATATTGCGCCACCCCCAAATGATGCAGTCGCCGACTGAGATTCAATGAGAGGCGTACAAACTGATCGTTGCTGTCGGCACGCAACGCCCCGGCGCGCGACTTTTCCGATTTCGTATCGACGCCATGACTCAAGATAACGCCCTCGCTCGTTCTGATGATCTTCACGCGACGCTCCTTTGTAAAAGTTTGCACGTTCCCACCCCACGTAACGACTCCGTTATGCAGAGCGCATGCCAGGGGCGGCGCGAGAAAATGCGTAATATTTTCAAGAGGCGCATACGACGCAGACGATGATCCGCCGCAAACTGTGTTCGAAAATTCGGACATCCGCATGCAGATCGCTGCACCACCGCGGCCCCACATGAGTACGCCGTCACGCAACGCCGTGGATTCTGAACGCGTTACTCTGGGCATCACGATGGCACGCGATCTGCAATATTCGAACAGCAACAATGATGATTGGAGGTCCGCCGATGCAATCGCAGTCCACAACGCGTAGCAAAGGAATCCTTGCGGAAGAGATCGCTGCCGGATCGACAACAGCGATCCCGCAACAGCGCAACACCCCGACGGCGACCATGACGGGGATTGTGGCATCGATCAACCTCCAGCTTCGGGAAGGCTGGGGTATACCGTTGCGCGGCGCGCACCGTTTTTCCGAGTCGGCACATGCACTGCTCGCCTCTCGAGGGCACGATAATCGTACGTACGACCCCTGCGATGAAATTTGCGATGCCGTGAAGCCGTCGCCATGCGACACTGTATGCGACGAGATTTGCCAGCCTGTGGGACCGTGTGAAATTATTTGCGATTCCGTGATTCCAGGCACTGTGCCACACCGTCCGGACCCCACGGTAATCCAGGCGTACCACGACTGAGGTCCTTATGCCGCACTACGCGAGCCAATATCTGAATATCTATCCTTCTCATCGCGGCAGCTCGATCCTGTTTCACGGTGTGACCGGCGCCATCGACGACGTCGATGCCGCGATGGGGCATTGGCTCAAGCAAGCGCAGCGCCAGCAACACCCGCTCGATGATCGGTATGCAACGGCCATCATCAATTTTCTGGTCCAACGCGGTCACGTCACCACGCTGTCGCCGGAGGCCGAGTGGGAGAGCTTCACAACCTACGTGTCGAAGCTCCACGCGCAAATCTGTGAAGAACGTCAGACATCCGGATTTCTCATGCTCGTCGCGAGCTACTACTGCAATCTGGCCTGCGCGTACTGTTACCAAAATCCGATGCGCGCCGCAGAAGGCCAAGGGGCGGCGGCGGTCATGACACGCGAGCAAGTGGAGCGGATCTTCACCCGCGTCCTCCCACAACTCTACCCGAGAGTGCCGCGCATGAGTCAGGTCTCCGTCAATCTCTATGGCGGCGAACCGTTTCTGGAACGCAACTACCCGGCCCTCAAACGCGTGCTCGCATATACACAAGACTACCAAATGAGTGTGTCGGCCATTTCCAATGCCACCACACTGGATCATTGTCTTCCGTTCTTCGGCGTCCGCTGCGGACTCGTCAACTCCCTGCAAATTTCATTCGACGGCAGCAAATTGCATCACGATCAGAGCCGCATCACCCATTATGGAGCCGGAACTTTCGATCTAATCATCGCCAATATTCACCGGCTCTTGGATCGCGGCGTACAAATCAACCTCCGCACCAACACGAATAAACAGACCGTCGACACGCTCAAACTCCTCTGGGATGATCTGGAACGCGAAGAAATCATCGGCCACCCGAATGTCTCCATCTACGCCGCCGCGATTCATAATCATTTTAATCAGGCCGATCCGAAACCGCTCTTCTCCCCAGCCACGCTGACACGCCGCATGGAGCAAATGGCGATCCCGATGCGCACGCCGCTGCAGCGCAAGATGTCCCGCGTGGCCGGCATCTTCGACGCCGAGAGCGGCGTGCCGCTCCATCGCACGAACTTCTGTATGCAAAACATGCCGAACGCCTTCCTGCTCGATCATCGTGGCGACATCTACAGTTGTTATGAAGAGGCAGGGAATCGACACTTGCGCGTCGGCACGTTTGACGGCGCCGGCACCGTGGCGATGGCGGATCGCTATGCAACGTATCAGAGTCGACATGTCGGAAAGTACGAACCGTGTGCGCGCTGCTCCGTTGCGTTGACCTGCGGCGGCGGATGCGCGGCGGCCGCCCGTGGCACGAATTGGACCACCGGCACCATTTTTACCAATCACTGCGACGCGCACCGCGAACTCGTCGCGATGTCGATCCAGCGTATCTTTGAACAGCGCGTCGAAGGACTGCGCGTGGCATCCCCGACGGAGGACGAATGGGCCGTACATCAGCCGTATCTGTAACCACGGTCGCAGCAACCGTAACGAAGCCCCGCCCTGAGGTCCCCGACACGGCGGCCTGGATCGAGTGGGTCGAGCAAACTCCGCTTGTTCCTCGTTGGCGTTGGAATGACAAGAGCCGCCAACGATGGGAAAGCACGCTGGAACAACATACAATTCGCCGCTGCCTGGATGCCAACGGCAACATGCTGCTCGGCGCTACGTCGCCTGAACAATGGTATCGTAAAATACAAAATGGTCAGATTCGCTGCATCGTGCAGGCCCACTTAGACCATCCCGGTGGAATCGTGACTCGGGTCATGCCGATGCAACAAGGACCCTATCGCTACGTCGCTCGGGTGGAAGGCGGCGGACGAGAGCGGTGGAACGGAACGGCCTGGCGACTGGTGGATGCCGACGGCAACGCGCTGGAAGAGGTCGTCATCGACCACGCCGTGCGCGGCTTTCATGAACGATGGATCTCCTTTCGTTCCCCTACGCAATATCCGTTACCGCTCTACCTGTTGCCGCCAGACCGCAACGGCCCCGACGCCGATCCCGCATGGGTGGAGGGCTGGGGACTCGACGATCATCTCGGTTGCGCCCTTCTGCTGCAGTGCTTCGCCGAGCAGGTTCCGGAAGATGTCCTCGGCGTCTTGACCCTCGACGAAGAAATCGGCGGCGGCGGACTTTTTACGCTCCGTCGCGCAGGCGACAAGTTGGGGTTCACGGCGGGACAGTGGCCACTTCTGCTTTCGCTCGAAGCCGCTGGCGAAAACCCGCAATATGAAGTCGCCTGCGGCGGTGGTTGTTACGTGCGGAGTCAAGATCGCATCGCCACGTTGGACACGGCGTTCGTGCACTGGGCGGAAGCCGCCAAAATCGGTGCGACGAAATCGCTGCCCACGGGGGCCTGTGAAGCGGGACTCTGGACCCGTGCGGGCGGGCGCGCGGCGTGTCTCGTCGTGCCACTCCAGTTTTATCACAATGGGGTACGGGAGGGGGAATGGCGTGCAGAACGCGCGCAGTATCGGGACGTCCGATCGCTCGCAATCGCGCTGCGCACTTGCATCGCGCAGTGGGAGGATATCGCATCGTCGCCGCCAACCGCTTGCGACGGCTCCAGCACTGCCGCCGCCGCAGTGCGACCGCACTTCGTCATACACGATGACGTCACACCGCTCCGCATCGCAGCGACGACCGTAACGGAGTATGTCGATTGTCTCCAATCAGTACTGCCGTGTTGGAACACCGCCCTCCATGGACTCGGGCAAGCCCCGATGAAATTTTCCGCAGACCAATGGCCCGCATGGCGGGAACAACTCCTCACACCCCGCCCGTGGATGGAATCGTTGGCCGCACGGACCGAACAGTGGAGCCAAACAGTGCGCGACTGGCTGGGCATCACGCAGCTCCCACGCGCCAGCCTTCCGATCCACCTCTGTCTCGGGGCCTCGTTCAATGCCAGCCAAATCGACAGCGGGATCGCACTCTCGGTCGAAAAAATCGCGGCGCACGATCTCGACAGGATCCTGATCCACGAATTAACTCACTGGTGGATCGGGACCCTCATTCAAACCCGCGCCTTTCGCCCCCTGTTCGCCACGCTACTCCATGAAGGGTTAGCATGCCTCGCCACGATGCAACTCCTCGCGCTCCCTGAGGCCCGTGCCGTCGCCATGCCGGATGCCCATCTCGCCCACCTGGAGGCCGAGTGGGCGCAGATCATCGGTCATTTGGCGCATTGGTGGAACGGCACCCTGTTGACCAGCACGCAGCGCCGCCACGAACACGTATCGCCGCTGGTGCCCCCGCACCCGTTTGCCATCAACCGCGGGGAGACGTGGGTCAAATACGGCTACTTCATTGCGGTGCGCCTCCTCGCAGCACAACGGGTGGCAGCCGGCCAATGGCAGCCATGGATCGAACAAACGTCCGAAACCCTGCTCGATCAATTTTTCGTGCGAGTGACTTGACTGTCGGCATTGAACGCGAAGGGCGCACCATCCACGGAATTTACCTGGTTCCCCGACACGCCCCATGCTATGTTTCCTCCTGTGGAATACGGCATCGCCTATGGATTCGAAGAAGAAACCTTGGAAGCCAAAGTCGCGTGGCACCTCACAATGACGCCGAATGAGCGGCTCCGCGAGGCGTTCCTATGGCTCCCCTTCGTCGACGCGTTGAGCAACGCCAAGGGCCCCAACAAGGTAAAACTGTCGGATGATCGGTCCTCATTTACAACTGTTCAGGTGCTTGAACGACCACGGGGTTGAATACCTCCTGATCGGCGGGATGGCCGTGATCGCGTACGGATTCCCGCGCGCGACGAAAGACATCGACATCTTCATCAATCCAACGGCGACAAACGCCGTTCATTGTCTCGAAGCATTGGAGGCGCTCGGATTCGGGACTGCAGCGTTGACCACCGCCGAGAAGCTTGCCGTTACGGAAGTGACGATCTTCAAAGATTTGTTCCGGCTCGACGTACTCACGCAAGTCAAAGGAATCGAATTTCTTCGTGCCTGGCAGCAGAAGGTCTTCTTCGAGGTCGAATCCATCCTCATCCCGGCGCTCTCGCGCGATGACCTGATCGCATCCAAACGCGCTGCTGGCCGACCAGGCGATCTGGAAGACATCAAGGTCCTGGAGATGGCCCAGCGGAAAGAACAGTCCCGGACCTGAGATCTCGACAACGCTAAACAAAATACGCAACTTTTTCGCCGTGCGGCCGATACTGGTATAGCAGCTCAAGGGGAATCCATGGCCCATCGAGAGGACACGACATGTCGGCTGGACTGCGAGGCTGTAGCC
The DNA here is from genome assembly GCA_016210045.1 of Deltaproteobacteria bacterium. Taxonomy (NCBI): domain Bacteria; kingdom Pseudomonadati; phylum Myxococcota; class Myxococcia; species Deltaproteobacteria bacterium. The sequence goes on from JACQUX010000014.1 coordinate 60,595, forward strand.
ACGGAGCAGTAGCACCCACTCAGAAAATCTACGCAAATTCGCGGGTTCCGGTGAGTTCGCTGGCCCGGCAACAGGCCGAACGCGCGGCTCGGCTCCCCGGAGTCGTGCATGCGCTGGGGATGCCCGACATCCATGCCTCCAATTCAGGACTTCCCAATGGGTTTGTGCTCGGCACCAACGGCACAATTTTCCCAAAGGCGATCGGCGGCGACATCTGTTGCGGCATGACGCTGTTTGCAACCGGGCTCCATCGTAATGACCTCGGCGATCAGGATGACGTCTACGCGCTGATGCGACAGGCGGCCGCAGCCGTCAATCTGGGCCACAAGACCAATACAGTACAGCTTGCCCCAGCAGACCTCGAACGAATCCTGGCGCACGGCATCGCCGCATTGCCGGAGCTTTCTGCCGCCACACGCAACGCCCACCCGGTATGGGATTTGCTCACCACGGACTATATCGTCCGGCAACGCGACTTTATGGAACACGGCGGCTCCCTCGCGGGTAATGTCGCTGCAGTCCCCCAAGCGGCACGACGCAACGGCGAGCGGCAGCTCGGAACGGTCGGCGAAGGCAATCACTTCGTCGAACTGCAACGGATTCATAAAGTACTCGATGCCGACGCGGCCGCCGCATTGGGACTGCAGCACAGCAAGATCACGCTGATGATCCATACCGGTTCACGCGGATTGGGCCACGCCGTCGGCGATCACTATGCCCAACGGGCGCGCAATTTGGGTCTGGCCGCAGGACAGACGACCTCCGTCAAAGATGTGTATCCGCTCGCAATCAACACGGCGGAGGGCGATGCCTATCTCGGAGCGATGCAGGCCGCAGCGAATTTTGCGTATGCGAATCGCGTGGTCGTGAGTGCGCTGGTGCTGCTCGCCCTGCGCGAAGAATTTCCGCACATGGACGCCAAGCCGGTCTACGATGTCGCACATAACATGGTGTATACGGAGCGGCATGGGGAGGAAGAACTCGTCGTCCACCGCAAAGGGGCGACTCGGGCATTCGACGCCGCACGGATGGCGGGGACGCGGTTCACCGCACTCGGCCAACCGATCCTGATCCCCGGCTCGATGGGCACGGCCAGCTACGTGGCACTCGGCCAATCCGGCAGCACAGCCTCCCTGGCCAGCGTCAATCACGGATCGGGACGCCGCCTGTCGCGCAGCGAGGCGCTCGGCGTCCGACTGACCACGGAAGAAACTTGGGACGACGGCGCGGCGGAACGACGCATGCGCACCATCTCCGATGCCGATTTCGCCAAGTCGATGCGCGGGGTCGCCCTCGTCACCGCCGAGGAATTGATGCGCGAACAACGCACGGCCAAGCGAGAAAAACAACACGGCAGTCGGGATTCCGGCCACCGCGAACCACATGCTCCCGGAGGCAGTGGCCGCAGCACGATCAAGGGCGAGGCCCCCGGGGCTTACAAAGATATTCATGACGTCATGGACGTGGTATTCACCGAAGGATGGGCCACGGGCGTAGTGGAACTCCGTCCGGTCGGTGTGCTGAAAGAGTGAACACGATGGGGTTTCGAAACGTATTGGATGGATCCCGGATCCAGATCCCCCACGGCAGCAGCGGGGGCAACACCTCCCCTCGCCGCGTGGAACGCGGGGCCAGACCGCATCAACGTCCCGGTCTCCGCTTTCTCGATCAGGAACTGGCACTCTTCGCCACGTGTCGCCGCGCGGCGACCGCCAAACCGGCAACGCCGTTCGGGACGACGGTGCAGCACGTCATCACGGCCTTCGATCTGGTGCGTCGCCCTCATGATGCGGGCAACGCCCGCGCGGCCCTGCAGACCACGAGCCAGGCCTTGGTCTGTTTCGCTGCCACAAATTTACAGACGACCCCGCCCGCCGATCGGCTGGTCGTCGCCTCCGCGTTCTATTGTTTCGGACGGTTGATTCAGCGGACCAACGAGCGCGACACGGCCATTGTCACACCGTTTTTCCAGGCCATGGGCGATTTTGCCGCGCTGATCGATGAGCGATCCGGAGAACAATCCGGCGCGACATTATGGCAACAAGATCGATTTCTGCTGAACGCCATCCGGATACTGAAGCCCCGCGCCGACCCACGAACGCTCACGTCGCGCGCCAAGACCGGCATCGTTCATGTTGCACAACGCGTCGGCTTGGTGCAGGCCGGCCGGCAATGGGCCACACGCGTAGCGCTGCCCAACCTCACCGGCGCGATCCACGCGCTGTACCCCGATCTCGACGTCGACACATGCGCGCCCGCCGCGCTTGCCAACCCCGCCGAACATTTCGGTAGCGTGCGCGGATGGGACACGAGTCGGGACGCAGCGTTGGACTATGCGTTAGTGCGATTTCTGAGCAGCTCCGCCGCTGAGGCCCGGCAAACGGGAAAGGACACGACAGATGCCCGTCTCACACAGTTGCGGGTCATCTTGGCAGCACCGGACGCCGATAACCACCCCGATCCCGCGCTCGACGCGATCTTGGCACTCAGCCCGAATCCAGATCCACTCAGCCGTACGAATCCTTCAGCAGCCGCATTCCTCCGCGCCGCGCGACAAATCCTCCAGTGATCAGTGGGAATGATTAACGAGCCGCGTGCGGCTGCATGGTCGCGGTCCGGAACGCCTCGCGCGCCATCTGCGCGATTTGGTTCCGCCCGAGGTCCTGCATCCACGGCGGCAAATGTTCAAACGGCTGTCCCGCCAGCGACGGATCGAGATTCGGGACCTCGCGTTGCAGAAAATCCGCCTGCGCCGAATCGATCTGATCCCGTAACACCTCTCGCAGACGATCAACTTGTTCCGGACTCATATGGCGTGTCGCCGCACGCCCCTTGGCGGAATTGAAGAGTTCGGCCACGATTGCATCGACCATCGGGGCATGTTCCGCAACCGCTTTTCCCCCTTGTGCCGCCAGATACTCGGCCACTACGGCCCGCTGGACGTCCGGAATGTCCGCTGCGGCGACGTTCCCATTACGACGATAGCCGCTGTTGTCTTTGTGATGCGCCATCTCATCGTGGACCCCACGGGCCACGGCTTTCTGATCGACATGACGGAGGCCATGCGACGCGAGGATCGCCACGACATTGGCCGCAATCTGGGCCGCTTGCTTATTCGGATCCGTGATCCGCGCGGCCTTGTCCGTGCCGTAATCGTCCGGCAACGGCGCGTCGTCGTCACCGGCAGGCGGTGGAACGGCCTTCGGCGCAGCCGGGGCCACCGGTTGAGTGGACGGTGCCGCGCCCGTTCCCTCTTTCGCCACCGGCTCCGTCGGCGAGGTGGCCGGCGGGGCGGGGTATTTGTCGTCCGCCGGCGTCACCGGTACCGGCCTGGCAGGCGTATTCGGCGCGCCATTGCCACGGCGCCGCGCTTCCTCCTGCGCTTCCTCGCGAGCCCGATCTGCCTTTTCCTGCGCTTCGCGCTCGGCCTGTTCTTTACGCTTCGCTTCCTCGGCGAGTTCCCGTGACCGCCGCGCGGTATCGGTGTCGGGCAATGCATCGCCGGTCGGCGGCGGAGCATCGAGCTGCCCCAAAAAATCACGGAGCGCTTTCTGTTGCTCCGGAGTCAATCGTGCCTTCTCGGCCTGGCCCGGGTCGGCGTCAGGCGGAACCGGAGGATGTGACCACGTCCTAGGGAATGGTGGCCGAATGTCTGGAGTTAACGGTTGTCCCAACCGCCGCTGTACGCCTTCGTTGTGGCAACCGCGCAGACAGGGCGCGCCAGGATGCGGCAACAACACCTTGCCGCCTTGTTCCAAACCGCCCAGGAAATTTCCATACTTTGCCGAGTCATGCATGATGTAGAGCATCGCGCCAACCACGACCGCCGCAGCCGCCGCCGTCGTGAGCGCGGCCCCGCCGACCGGCCCCGGACTGGGTGTCGGTGTCGGGACACCGCCACCTCCGGGAATCACGCGCGGAATCCAGCGCGGCGCGGGAGCCGGAGTGGTTGGGGCAGTGGGCACCGCGAGCGGCACGGCGGCCCCCGCCGCTGTCGTCGTGGACGTCGCCGGAGCAGCGGGTTGATTGACCAATTGCAGAAATTGTTGGTACGCCGCATACGCCTCTTCCTGCGTCATCAACGAGGCGCAGGCCGGTCCCCCCTCTTCCCGACACTTGCGGACCGCATCCGCCTCCCGCGAATACCCGGCCGCCCGCAGCTGCTGCTCCGCATACTCATTTGCCTTCGCCCAAGTTGGTGGCAGCTCCGGGATCCCCATACCATGGTTATCGGCCCGAAACGTCGCATAAGTTGCCAGAACCGGCCTAGAGCAGGCCTTCTTGGAGCGTCACAACGCCATTTAACCGAGCGAGCAGGGTCCGGGAGGCATCCCAGGTGGGGCCCAACTATCGAAAAAAGCCAATGATATTCAGGGGAGCAAGTCAGCGTCGGCTAACAGCACGACTAAATACATAGTCATTACGATGCCTTTCACACGTCTCCGTCTGCCGTGAACCCCCTCCACCATCCGCAGCACAACACGATGGACGATAGCGCGCAGTTCGCGTAGAGGGAGCGCCACGATGTCGAAGATGTTCCAATTCAAGGTCTCGCTCATCGCGTCCGATCCGCTCATTTGGCGGCGAGTCCTCGTCCCGCAGACGTTCACGTTCGACAATCTCCACAAAGTCATTCAACAACTCTTTCAATGGGAAGAGTCGCATCTGCACGAATTCGGCATCGGCGACACCTATCCCCGCAAAAAAATCAACGGCCGCTTGCCGCTCGCGGATTTTTTTGAGCGCGCGAAACAGTCGTGCACCTACACCTACGACTTCGGCGACAATTGGGAACACGCGGTCGTGTTCGAACGCTGGACCGAACGACCCGACGCGCCGACCATTCCCGTGTGCATTGCCGGGGAGCAAAATGCCCCACCCGAAGACTGCGGCGGCGTCCCCGGCTATTACGGCTTACTGGAAGCCATTGCCGATCCCGCCCACCCGGAACACGAGACCTTCAGCGAATGGCTCGGTGGCCCGTTCGACCCGACGCAGTTCGACATGGCCGCAATCAACGCCCAGCTGAAGCGGATCAAGGGGAAGGGGAAACGGCCATGAGCGCCCGGCGCGCGATCGTCTCCGGCGGAGCGGGATTCATTGGCAGTCATCTCGTCGAACGACTGCTCGCAGACGGGCATGAAGTCGTCGTGCTCGACAACTTGGCGACTGGACGACTCAGCAATCTCACGGCATGCGGACTCTCCGCGCGGCTGACGATCCATCAAGTGGATATCAGCGCCGCACCCGCATTGCAGACCTATTGCAGCGGAGCCGATTGGATTTTTCACTTGGCCGCGTTGGCGGACATCGTCCCGTCGATCGAACGGCCGGCCGATTATTTTCGCGCCAATGTCGCCGGAACGCTCGCGATGCTTGAAGCCGCGCGGGCCGTGGGCGCGCAGCGTTTCCTCTACGCCGCATCGTCGTCGTGCTACGGCATCCCGACGCAATTTCCGACGCCGGAAACCGCGCCGATCCAACCGCAATATCCATACGCACTCACGAAACACTTAGGCGAACAACTCGTTTTGCACTGGTGCCAGGTGTATCATTTGCCCGTCGTCTGCTTACGCCTCTTTAATGTGTACGGCCCGCGCGCGCGCACCCACGGCAGCTACGGCGCGGTGTTCGGCACGTTCCTGGCGCAAAAACTCGCCGGCAAACCGTTCACCGTGGTCGGCAACGGCACGCAAACGCGTGACTTCACGTATGTCGACGACGTCGTCGCGGCCTTTCTCGCTGCAGCGAACGCCGCGTGCCGCGGCGCGGTGCTGAACGTCGGCTCTGGTGGGACTTACAGCGTTAATCAACTTGTGGCGTTACTTGGCGGCGACGTGGTTCACGTGGCCAAGCGTCCCGGCGAACCGGATTGCACCTTCGCCGATATCCGCCAGGCCCGTGAGACCCTCAATTGGCAACCGTCCGTCCCGTTCGCCGAAGGCGTCCGCCGTACCGTCGCGCAAATCGAGGACTGGCACGGCGCTCCAGTCTGGGACCCAGACAGCATCGCCACCGCCACCGCCGCGTGGTTTCGGCAGCTACAGTCATAGGGCGACCGCGCGCGGCGTAAACTTGCTTGACCCCACACACACCATTCTCGTACCCTGTCCCCCCATGGAGGCAGCGACCAGCCGCAAGCTCTTCGACATCGAACCGTTGCGGACGCAATTAGCGGAAGAACGCACGGCCGGACGCCGCATCGTCCTCTGCCATGGCGTCTTCGATCTCGTGCATCCCGGCCATATCCGGCATCTGGAAACCGCGGCGCGACTCGGGGATCGGCTGGTGGTCAGCGTCACGCCCGACCGTTACGTCAATAAAGGCCCCGGCCGGCCGGTGTTCACCGAACGGCTGCGCGCCGAATCGATTGCCGCGTTGTCGTGCGTCGATTACGTCGTGATCAACGCCTGGCCCAATGCCGTGGAAACGATCACGCGACTCCGGCCCGATCGCTATGTAAAAGGGAGCGATTATACGGATCCCGCCCAAGACGTCACCGGCCAAATCGCCGCGGAAGTCGCGGCGGTCGAAGCGGTCGGCGGCCAAGCGGTGTTCACCGACGAATTAACGTTCAGTTCGACCAATCTGATCAATCAATTTTTCTTCCCGTATCCCGACGCGGCCGCGGAGTTTTTGCAAACACATCGGCAACAACAGACGCTCGCCGCGCTCCGCACGGCCATTGAGGCGTTTGCCGACCTCCGCGTGTTGGTAGTCGGCGACGTGATCCTCGACGAATACCATTACTGTAGTCCGCTCGGGAAATCGTTGAAGGGCGAAGTGATCAACACCCGCTCACTCTCCACGGAAATGTTTGCCGGCGGCGTGTTGGCGGCCGCGAACCACGTCGCGAACTTTTGCAAACGCGTCGACGTCGCCGGCTACCTCGGCGAAGAACGGACGCACGAATCGTTCATCCGTCATCACTTGAAACCGAACATCCAGCCGCATCTCTTTTATCGCAAAGGAATGACGACCATCCTCAAACGTCGCTACGTGGAGCCGCGCTATTTGCGCAAATTCTTCGAAATCAGTTATCTCGCCGATCCCACAACCCCGATCGACGACGATACGCAACTCGCGGCCTTTCTGCATCGCGCGGCCCCTGAATACGACGTCGTGTTGGTCACCGACTTCGGCCACAACACCATCAGCGCCGAGGCGATCGCCATCCTGGACCAACAGGCTCGCTTCTTGGCCGTGAATGCGCAAACCAACAGCGCCAATATCGGGTTCAACCTCGTCACCAAATATCCACGCGCGGATTACATTTGTATCGACGAACTGGAAGCGCGTCTGGCGCTGCATGCCCGCGGACGGCCGCTGGATGAACTGATCGTCGCGTTGCAGGAGTGGTTTCATGCCCGCTACGTAACGATCACGCACGGCTATCAAGGCTGCGTGATTTACAGCCCGACCGAAGGCGTGTGTCGGGTGCCGGCACTCACGAACACTGTCGTCGATACGCTCGGCGCCGGCGACGCCTTTCTGGCCATCTCGTCCCTTTGCGCCACGCATAACCTGCCCGCCGCACAACTCGGCCTGATCGGCAACGCAGCGGGCGCGATGCACGTCGGCGAAGTCGGCAATCGGGCCGCAGTCGAAAAAGTCGGGCTGTTGAAATTCCTCCATTCTTTACTCGGATAAACTACGAAAGGATTCACCTGCGATGACAGATTTCCGCACGATAGCCGTCATCGGCGGCGCCGGATATGTCGGGTCGCGCCTCGTTCCGCGCTTGTTACGCGACGGCTACGCGGTGCGCGTGCTCGATTGGTATCTGTACGGCCGCGGCGTCCTGGTGCCACACCGTGCCTTGCAGGAAATCCAAGGCGATGTCCGCGATGCGGCCTGCGTCGCCGCCGTGCTGCGCGGCGCCGACGCGGTCATCCATTTAGCGTGCATCTCCAACGACCCGAGCTTCGAACTGAATCCGACCCTCGGTCGCGCGGTCAATTTCGAATCGTTCGCGCCGTGCGTCGCAGCCGCGAAACACGCGCAGGTGCGACGCTTCATCTACGCCTCGTCGTCGAGCGTCTACGGCATCAACGACGCTCCGCACGTCACGGAGTCGGCCCCGTTGCAACCGCTGACCGATTATTCCCGCTACAAGGCCGCGTGCGAAGCGATCTTGCGCGACGCGCAGTCGCCCGATTTCACGACGCTCATCCTGCGCCCCGCCACCGTCTGCGGACTCGCGCCACGGTTGCGACTCGACCTCACCGTCAACATCCTCACGGCCCACGCGGTATTGCGCGACCGAATGACCGTTTTCGGCGGCACACAGCGCCGCCCCAATCTGCATATCGACGACATGGTCGAGGCCTATTGTCACGCGCTACAGTGGGACGACGCGCAGATCGCAGGAAAAACCTACAATGTCGGCGGCGAAAACTTGACGTTGTCGGCCATCGCCGAGCGAGTCCGCACGATCGTCGGAGACCACGTGGCAATCAGCGTCGAACCGACGACCGATCTCCGTTCGTATCATATTTGTTCGGAACGCATCGCGGAGGAGCTGGGATTTCGGCCCTCGCTCACGGTTGATCACGCCATCCGCGACGTCGCGGCGGCACTCCGTGACGGCCGCGTCCCCGACGCGCTGACCGACACGCGCTACTACAACATCCGCGCAATGCAGGCCGCCGGCCTCGGATGACACCCCGTCCGCAGGCGGGGTCACCGCCCCCCTCGCCCTTTGGGGGGGGCAAGAACGCAGCGGCCTTGGCCGTTGCATAGTTCGCGGCAGCGACGATAGCAATGCGACGAAGAGGAGCATTGCTCACCATTGCCAATGGGTGAGGGGGAGGGAGCAGAGAGATGACCGCGCGTCAACGCATCGCCGTACTCGGCAGCAACTCTTTTTCCGGCGCCGACTTCATCGACGTACTGTTGGAAACCGGCCGTTACGACGTGCTCGGCATCAGCCGCGCGCCGGAAGTCACTCCGCTCTTCGCCGCGTATCATCGCCACGGCCGCGCACACATGCGCTTTCTCCAGGCCGATCTCAATACCGCGCTGCCGAGCATCATGGAGGCCTTAGCAGCGTGGCGTCCCACCGTGATCGTCAACTTTGCAGCCCAAAGTGAAGTCGGGCCGAGCTGGGAGCACCCTGAACACTGGATGCAGACCAACGTCGCCTCGTTCGCCGTGTTGCTGAACCAGCTGCGGCGCTGCGCGTGGCTCGAACGGTATCTGCAGATCTCGTCGCCGGAAGTCTACGGCAGCTGCGCGCAGCCGCTCCATGAAGACGCGCCGCTCCATCCGAGCACCCCGTATGCCGTTTCCAAGGCTGCGGCCGATATGCTGTTACAAACCTTCGTCTGCCAATATCGGTTCCCCGCGCTCTGGGTTCGATCCACCAACGTCTACGGCGCCCACCAACAACTCCATAAGATCATCCCGCGCACTGCGATTGCAGCCAAACGCGGCGCGAAAATCCCGCTGCACGGCGGCGGACGCGCGGTCAAATCGTATATCCATATCCGCGACATCTCGCGCGGCGAGCTCGCGATTCTGGAACATGGCACGGTCGGCGAAATCTATCACTTGGCACCGGACCACGGAGTCGCGGTGCGCGACGTCGTCGCCCAGCTCGCAACCCTACTCGGGGTTGCGTGGCCCGACCTCGTCAACGACGTGGCAGAGCGCCCCGGCCAAGACGCGGCCTACCTGATCGACGCCACAAAGGCCCGCACCACGCTGGGCTGGCAGCCAGCAACCCCGCTCGCCACGGGATTACGCGACGTCGTGACGTGGATCGAAACCCATTGGAACGAACTGCGCGACCGTCCGCTGGAATACGTGCATCGGGTATAACGGCACTGCGACACGGTCATGCGACGCAGTCAGCCACCCCTCGCCATAAATACATCGCAGCGGGGACAGGTACCTTCAAATACGCACCAAATAACGATTTGAAGGTACCTGTCCCCACTGCGATGTATTTACCATGTCCCCATCCGAATCGCGCAGCGGGCGGCGGCGCCGGAACGCATCAGGGTGATGGCCGTGTTGATCTCGGTTAGTGGGAAGCGGTGGGTGATCAGCAGCGACGGATCGAAACGACCGGCAGCGGCCAAGCGCAGGTAACGGGGGATGTCGTCGTGCGGCTGCGTGCCGCCGCCACAGGATCCGACGAGTCGTTTATCGAAGTGGAGCGGAAACGTATCGAGCGCGATGCGTTCGCCGGCAAGCGGCACGCCGACCAACACAGTTCTCCCGCGCGGACTGGTCAGCTCCACGGCGGCCTCGATCATCGCCCGGTCGCCGGTGTTTTCGATCACCACGTCGGCACCGGCGGGCAACCGCGCGGCGACTTGCTGTCGCCAATCGCGGTGGTTCGTATCCACGGCCCAGTCGGCACCGCAACGCGTTGCCAGTTGCAACCGCGCAGCATAGCGGTCCACCGCGACGAGTTCGCCCGCACCACAGACGCGCGCCGCCATCAGGACCGCGAGCCCGACGCCGCCCACGCCGAGCACCAGCACCGATTCGCCGGGTTTCAACTGCGCGTCGTTCGCGATCGCCCCGAAGGCCGTCGTGATCGCGCAACCGTACAACGCAGCCGTTTCCAAATCGGTCTCCGGCGGCACTACCGTGCAGCGATTTGCTGCAACGATCGCCGTTTCCTGAAACGTCGTCACCGGCCCGGCGTTGACAACGCGCTCCCCCCACAGATAACGCGCGCCGCCGACCGCCAGCCCGCGTCCGGGGCGCCAATGCAGCACGACAGCGTCGCCAACCTTCACATGCGTCACGCCGAGACCAACGGCCACGACGTGGCCGCTCCCCTCATGGCCGAGCAGATGCGGCAGATACCGATCCGGCCCTTTGCGTCCGTCGATCTCACCGAGCTGCGCCCCGCAGACCGTACTGGTGTGCACTTGTACGGCGACTTGGCCAAACTGCGGCTCCGGCGCAACGACGTCGGCCACCGTCAACGGTTCCTGCAACGCAGTGAGAATTGCAGCGCGCATGCTTCCCCTCATTCGAAGTAGATAAACGAATAATCGCCCGTATAGCCGGTCTGTTGAAACCACCAGCGCCACTCGTCGGGCGTGCAGAACATTTCGCAGGTCAATTGCCAGTAGAGCAAATGCACTTTCTCCGCTTCGGTGCGATACGACTCGACGCAGAGATATTGATGCGCGCGACTCACCCGCGTCAGTTCGAGCAAGGCACGATCGAGGTCGTAACAATACAAGTTGTGCAAGGTGTTAATCGAATAGACGAGATCGAAGTGTTGATCGGGGAACGGGAGTTCGCGCGCGTGGCCGTGGATCAGCCGATCGGCGACTTCCGGTTTCGCGTGGGTCAATGCGTAACGCGAAATGTCGAGCCCGTGGACTTCTAAGCCGGGAACGACCTGCGTCAGATCGTAGAGGAGAAATCCCTTGCCACAACCGACATCGAGGACGCGCTGCCCGGCGCGCAATGCGTAATGGGCGGCAAACGCCTCCGCGACGGCCCGCCAACGGCCGTCGTATTGATACCCGCCGTAGCCGGTATGGCGATCGCCGTCCCAATAGTCGCGATCGAATTGTTTCGCCAACTCGGCCGCATGCTCTTTCGGATAGCTGGTCACGCGGCCGACATAATCGCGCTCGGTGCGCCGATGGATCGCGCCGACGAAATCGACATAGTTCGGGGTTTGACGTTGCTTCATGCAATTCCGCCCGCCGCACTCGCTTCCAACAGCTGCTGCGCTGTTTCCACAATCCGCTCCACGGTCAACCCCTGCCGCACCCATGCGCTCGCTTGCGTCCCATACTCCGCAAAAAAACGATCGGGAAGTCCGATCCGTTGCATCCGTTTCGGCCGCGCCCACGCCATTTCCGCCACGACTTCAGCCACTGCCGAGCCGAGCCCACCGATGATGCTATGTTCTTCCACGCTCAGGATCACGCGTACCGGTCGTGCCGCCGCTTGCAAGGCCGCCACGTCCAGCGGCTTAATCGTGTGACAGTGTAAGACGCTTGCCGCAATGTCGACGCCCGCTAATGTCTCCGCCGCATCCAACGCGACGCCGGTCATCACGCCGGTACTCACCAACAACACATCGCCGCCGGCGCACAACGCAATCGCCTCCCCGATCCGGCACGACAGATCGGCGCGGCTCACGACTCGATCCCCGCCTTTGGCCAGGCGTAAATAGAGTGGGCCCGGGAGGTCGAGCGTCTGCGGCATCAAGCGGCGCAGTTCGTCGGCATCGCACGGTGCGAGGATGGTCATGCCGGGCACCGCGCGCAGGATCGCCAGGTCGTCGGTCGCTAAATGGGTCGGACCGAGCGGCGCGTAGACCAAACCGCCGCCGCTGCCGATCAAGCGGAGCGGCAATTGCGGCAGTGCGGCATCGAGCACGATCTGTTCGTAGCAACGACGTGTGAAAAATGTCGCGATCGTATTGCCGTACGGAATGTACCCTTCGGCAGCGAGGCCGGACATGAAGCCGATCAGATGCTGTTCACTCACGCCTTCCATGAAATGGCGGTTCGGAAATTCGCGCTGCAACTCACCGAGCGTCCCGGCTGCCAAGTCGGATCCGACGAAAACGACCCGCGGGTCACGCCGCGCGAGTTCGGCAATCGCTGCGAGACACGCCTTACGCATCGCCATTCCCCGTCGTTGCCGCCGCAGACTCCGCCGCGTCCAACTGCGCCAACAAGCGCGTCGCGTCGGCGGGCGTGAATTTGGCCGAGTGATGCCACACGGGATTCCCTTCCAATTCGGGAAAACCTTTTCCCTTCACGGTGTGGCAAATCACGACCATCGGCCGCACGTCCGCCAGCGGCGCCGCGCCGAGCGTGGCCCGCAACGCCGCGACGTCGTGGCCATCCACTTCCGCGACTGCCCAACCGAAGCTCTCCCATTTCGCGCGCAACGGTTCCAACGCCACGACTGCCTCCGTGGCTGCGTAACACTGTTGCCGATTGTAATCGACGAGGGCAACGAGATTTGTCGCGCGGTGCTGCACCGCGGCCAACGCCGCTTCCCAGACACTCCCTTCGTTGCATTCCCCGTCCCCGAGCAACACAAAGACGCGATGTTTCGCTCCATGCAAACGCGCTGCGACCGCCATGCCGAGCCCGACCGATAACCCGTGACCGAGTGATCCGGTGGACCATTCGATCCCCGGCGCGCGTCCCGCTTCCGGATGCCCGCCGAGCGGCGCGCCGTCGTGACTGACCTGCAGCAATTCCTCCAACGGAAAAAATCCGCGCTCCGCGAGTTGCAGATAGAGGGCGAGACAACCATGCCCCTTGCTTAAGATAAAGCGGTCACGCTCCGGCCATGCAGGCGCATCGGGGTCGATGCGCAAGACATCGTGGTACAACACGCGGCAGATTTCGAGGATCGAACAGGCAGACGCCAAATGCCCGCGCCCGCTGGCGGCCATGCTGCGCACTAACCAGCGGCGTTGTTCCAGGCTGCGTGAATCGAGCGACGTCATGCGGTGGGCGGCTCCGGTTCCGGCATCGCGCTGCGTTGTAACATGGCGCGCGCGCGTTGCAATCGTGATGTACGATCAGACGCCGGCAATGGCGGATGGTGCGTCGCCCACGACGGGAGCAATGGATTCAACACGATCGCGGCCCACTTCACGGCCAGCAGCGGATAAAGCCATCGAGCGCGGTCCAGCAATTGTCCATCGTCGGAGAAATACGCAGCGAACGCCGCCACAAATCCCGGCGCTAATGCCGGCGGCAGCGGCACCGCGGGTTGCAACAGACAATCGCAGAGCAATTTCGCCGGATCGTCCCAGCCGCAATATTCGAAATCGAAGCAGCGCAATTCGGTGCGCGCCGTGTCCCACGCGACATTATGCAGGCCCGCGTCCGATGGGCTGAAGATCCGCTGCTCCCACGGGAGTTCGCCGCTCGCCCCCCAAGCCGCCGCAGCAGACCCATGCGACAAGTCTTCGCCGATCCGTTGCAGTCGCGGTCGCAACACCCCGGCGAGCAGCGCCTGCAGCGGATCACACGCGACTGCCTCCAAACGTTGCAACCGTTCTGCCACAATCGCCACGTGCGCTGCGCACGTAAACGCCGCGTCCCGCGCGATCAGCGCGATCCGCGCGCGATGCGCCGCAGTCGCACGCGGAAGCTCTCCATAGCACGCGGCCAGTGCCGTGCAGTCCTCCGGCCGCACCTCCGCCGCGGCAATCGGCGCGAAGTCATGAAAGGGAAAACAAACCACCGCCGCTTCCGGGAGCACCGCACACGGCGCGACAATCGCGCGCACACCGCCTGCATGAAGAAAACGCAGCCCCTCCACTTCGTGCTGCAACCGCGTCTGCCGTTCCTCCGGCGCACCGCGATACCGCTTCACGAAATAGCGCGCGTCCGCGGTCTCCACCCGAAACCGCTCGCTGTTCACGCCGCTGTACAATGGCTCGACCGTCCGTGCCGCGATCCCGTGCGCGGCCAACGCCTCGGCCCATGTCGGTTGCGACGCGGTCATCGGACAACTCCCGCCAATGCGGCCTGCACTGCCGCCCAATCGCAACAGGCTACGATTCCGTCGCGCGACGCCGCGTCCACGCCATACCAAATGCGCCGCACGCCTGCGGGAAATTGTGGATGCGTCAGCACATCGAGATGATCATCGATAAAAACCGTGCAGCGCTGCGCCGCGATCTGCGCTATTTTTTCTGTCAGCGTCTCGGCAAATATCAATGGCACGGCGTCGCTCCGCGCACGCCACCACGGCTGCCGCTCCAACCAAGTCCGTGCCACATCACGCAACGGGTAGGCCGGCCCCACCGCCGGCACCAACGTCTTATGACTGATGATCGCGCACGGAATTCCAAGCAATGCCGCCCACGCCCAAAACGCCTCCCAGCCCTCTTGCACGACGCCATCCTCCAACAGCCGCGCTCCGTACACCTCGCCTTGCAACGCGGTCCACCGATCACTCCCCCCCGGCCCCGCCCGCAACGCCGCTCGCACCGCCACCCGCGTCGCCGGCACATCCGCACCGATCCATTCATGCGCCCGCGCCGCCCGAAAAAACGCCGCGTCGTAATTCACGATCGTATTATCGAAATCGATCCCAATGCGCATAGAGTGAACTGCCGTTACGGTGGCGCCATCGCCACGAGGAAAAGACCATGCGACCACGCGGTCACACCATTGCCCACTCCGTCGACAAGAGGGCCGCTTGTTCCAACACGGTGTGCATCGCTTTCTCTTGCTTGTCCGGTGGATAGCCGTATTTGCGGAGGATGCGTTTGACCAACACCCGGAGCTGCGCCCGCACGTCCTCGCGCAGGGTCCAATCGATCGTGACGTTGCGCCGCACGGTCTCCACCAACTCGCGCGCGATGCCGCGCAGCGTCGCGTCGCCCAGCACCTTCACGGCGCTGTCGTTCGCCTCAAGGGCATCATAGAAGGCGAGCTCGTCCTCTGACAGATCGAGCTGCGCACCCCGCGCCGTGGCCTCGCGCATCTCCTGCGCGAGATGGATCAGCTCCTCGATGATTTGGGCGGCTTCCATGGCGCGATTCTGATAACGCCGGATCGTCTGCTCCAGCATCTCCGCGAATGACCGTGCCTGTACGAGATTCTTCCGCCGTCGTGTGGCGAGCTCCCCTTTCAATAATTTCTGCAGCAGCTCGACCGCGAGGTTGCGCTGGGGCATGCCGCGCACCTCGGCCAAAAACTCCTCCGAGAGGATGGATAAGTCGGGCCTCGTTAATCCCGCCGCAGCGAAGATGTCGATGACGCCCTCGGGCACGACCGCCCGCGAGATAATCTGCCGCACCGCGTGGTCGATCTCCTCCTCGGGCCGGGCATCGCCGGGCGCGCGTTTGGAGAGTACGGCCTGCACGGCCTGGAAGAACGCCACGTCGTCACGAATGTGGAGGGCGTCGCGATGCGGCACGGCCAGCGCAAACGCCTGCGACAACTCGCGCACCGCATGCACGCAGCGATCCTTGCCGTTCTCCTGCTTGAGGATATGTTCTTGCGCCGACGGCAGGAGACTCAACCGCTCCGGCGGCGTGCCGGCCATCCATTTCGACCGATCGAAACCATGGAAGAGACCGCAACAGACTTCGTATTTCTCCCGCATCACCGCAACCGCCTCGCCTTGATCCAGCGCGGTGCGCCCGGTACCACCACTCTCGGTATAGGTCGCGAGCGCGGCCTTCAATTCATGCGCGAGCCCTAAATAATCCACGACGAGTCCTCCGGGCTTGTCCTTGAACACGCGGTTCACACGTGCAATCGCCTGCATCAGCCCGTGCCCGCGCATCGGCTTGTCGATGTACATCGTGTGCAAGCTCGGCGCGTCGAAACCGGTCAGCCACATGTCGCGCACCAGCACGAGGCGCAGCGGATCGGTCGCATCGCGAAAACGGTGGGCGAGGGCCTCGCGTCGCGCCGTGTTGCGGATGTGCGCCTGCCAGTCCGGCGGATCGGAGGCCGCGCCGGTCATCACCACTTTGATCGCGCCGTGGTCATCGTCGTCGCTCGTCCACTGCGACCGAAGCGTCACGATCGCGCGATACAGCTCCACGCAGATCCGTCGACTCATGCAGACGACCATTGCCTTGCCGTCCATCGCGTCGAGTCGCTGCTCGAAATGCTCGACGATGTCGCGCGCGACGACCTCGAGACGCCGGCTCGAACCGACCACCGCCTCGAGCTGCGCCCATTTGGTCTTGAGCTGTTCTTTGCGTTCGACCTCTTCGCCCTCGGTCACCTCTTCAAACTCGGCATCGATCGTCGGACGTTCCGCCGCATCGAGCGTGAGCGTGGCCAATCGGCTTTCGTAGTAGATCGGCACCGTGGCGCGGTCCTGCACCGCCCGCTGAATATCGTAGACACTGATGTAGTCGCCGAAGACCGCGCGCGTGTTGGCGTCGAGCCGCTCGATCGGCGTGCCCGTGAAGCCGATAAACGAGGCCTGCGGCAGCGCGTCGCGCATATGGCGCGCGTAACCATCGATGAAGTCATACTGACTGCGGTGCGCCTCGTCCGCGATCACCACGATATTGCCGCGCTCGGAGAGCGTCGGGTGCCGATCGCCCGCCGCTTCCGGGAAGAACTTATGAATGGTCGTGAAGATCACGCCGCCCGCCGCCACACGTAACAGCTCGCGCAGATGCGCGCGACTCTTCGCCTGCACCGGCTGTTGACGCAACAGCTCCGCGCAGCGCGCAAACGTGCCGAAGAGCTGTTCGTCGAGATCGTTGCGGTCGGTCAGAACGACGAGCGTCGGATTCGCCATCGCCGGCTCACGAATAATGCGGCCGGCATAGAACGCCATCGTCAAACTCTTCCCCGAGCCTTGAGTATGCCACACGACGCCGATACGATGGTCGCCGGGCGCGCCGCCGGACATTGTGCCCGACCCATAATGCCCGCGCGCCTCGGCCACCTGCAACGGCGGACGTCGCACCGCCGCCGCGCGCACGGTTTCGCCCACCGCCACCTGCACCGCATGGAACTGGTGATAACCGGCCATCTTCTTGGCGAGCTGTCCGCTGCCATCGTCTTCGAAAACGATGAAATCGCGCACGAGAGCGAGGAAACGCCGCCGCGCCAGCATCCCCTCGATCAGAACCTGCAACTCGGGCAAATGCTCGTCGGCCAGCGCCTCACCAGAGATCGTTCGCCACGGCTTGAACCACTCGCGACCCGCAGTCAGCGTGCCGGCGCGCGCCGCCACCCCGTCGGACACGACCAGCACGGCATTCGTCGCGAAGAGCGCCGGGATCTCGGCCTTGTAAGTCTGGATCTGCTGGAACGCGCTCCAGATCGTTGCGTCCTCGTCCGCAGCATTCTTGAGTTCCAACACCACCAGCGGAAGACCGTTGACGAACAGCACCACATCCGGTCGTCGCGTGTGTTTGTTCTCGACGACACTGAATTGATTCACCGCCAGCCAGTCGTTGCCGTTCACATCGTCAAAATCGATCACCCGCGCCTGCGCGCCGCGAATCGCGCCGGCGGCGGCGCCTGCCTGCCCGACCGGCAGGCGGTACTCGACCGTCACGCCGTCCACCAGCAGCCGGTGCAGCGCGCGGTTGCCCGCAATCAGCTCCGTGCCATCGGGCCGCATGAGCCGGCGGAATGCGTCGTCTAGCGCCTCGGCGGGCAGCGTCGGATTGAGCCGCGCGAGCGCATCGCGCAATCGCGCCGTCAACACAACCTCGCCATAATCGGCGCGCTCCGCCGCCGGCATATCCGGCGCGATGTCGAGGCCATTCCGGACCTGCCAGCCAACGCGTTCCAACCAGGCGAGCGCGGCCTGCTCGACGACGGATTCGGTGAAAGCGCGCGTCACGACCCCTCCCACAGCGAGCGAATGGGCACAGCGAAGAGCGCTTCACCGAACGGGATGGTGGCGGCGCCGTCGTAGAGCACGACGCCTGCGGCGAAGTGCGAACCGGCGACGGCCCTGAGTTTGCGCAGCCCGCGAAAGTCGCTGTCGTTGACGCTCGCCGCCGCCTTCACTTCAACCCCGGCGATCGCGGTGCCGCGCTCCAGCACAATATCCACCTCGAAGTCGTCACGATCCCGGTAGTGGAAGAAGCCGATCGGCGAAGGCATGGCGCTCGCCTGCCGGCGCAGCTCCTGCAGCACGAACGTCTCCAACATCACACCAAGGAGCTTGCGGTCGCCGGCCAGCTTCTTGGCATCGACGCCCAGCAACGCGCAGGCGATACCGGTATCCCCGACGTGCAACTTCGGGCGTTTGACCAGGCGCGCGATACGGTTCGCATGCCAGGCCGGCAAGCGATCGAGCAGGAAGACGCGCTCCAGCAGCGTGACGTAGTCGTGGATGGTCTGGCGCGTCAGCTCCAGAGGCGCCGCGAGGTCCGCCACGTTGATCAGCGTCGCCGTATGGCTGGCCGCCGCTGCCAGCAGCCGGGGCAGTGCGTCCAACGCACGGATGCACGCCAGGTCGCGCACGTCGCGCTGGATCTGCGCCTCCACGAAATCGCGGTACCAGGCAGAGCGCCGGGCGGCCGAGCGGCGGGCGAGTGCCGCCGGATAGCCGCCGGCCACGAGGCGCTCGACGAGACGCTGACCCAGTCGCTCGCCAATGCCGGTGCGGAAGCGACCGCCGAACAAGGCGTCGATGCAGCGCGACGGCCGGCGCGCGATTTCGCACTGGGCGAGCGGGTGCAGCCGCAGCATGCCCAGCCGGCCCGCGAGCGACTCCGCAAGCCGCGGGACCAGCAACACGTTGGCCGAACCCGTGAGGATGAACCGGCCTGCGACGCGTCGCCGGTCGATCACGGATTTGAGCGCGGGAAAGATCTCGGGTGCCCGCTGGACTTCGTCGAGGATCGTCTTGTGCTGAAGATCCGCGACGAAGCCGACCGGATCGCGCCGCGCGGCCGCGACGATGTCCGCGTCGTCGAACGACACATACGCGTATCCCCGAGGATCACCCACCAGACGCGCCAGCGTCGTCTTGCCGCATTGTCGTGGACCGTGGATCAGCACGGCCGGCGTATCCCGCAGCGCCTCGCGCAGGCGTGCCGCGAGCAGCCGGGGAATCTGGTCGGGCGGGCGAGCCATGCGCCAACGGTAGCCGCAGCGCCGGCAGAACGCAAGAATTAACGTCGGCAGAACGCTAGAATAGGTGTCGGCTGAACGCAAGGACCGGTGTCGGCTGATTGCAAGTCCGGAGGCCGACCATTCGCTGGTTCGACCTCGCTCTCGTCGCGGCGCCCTGCGATGTGAATCTTGGGCGCGATGTCGGGGCCGTGGGCGACCGCCCAGCCGGTGCTTCCGAGCCAGGCGAGAGCGGCCTGTTCGACGGTGGATTCGGTGAAGGTGCGGTTCATCGTCATCGCCTCGCGAAGGCCAGCGCCCGCTCTACGAAGTTCCGGAGCTCCGCGTCGTTGATCGCCTCGGTTTCCCATGCCGGGTTCGTGTCGTGATGGAACCGATTCGCGTACTCGACGAGCTCACTAAGTTCTTGCCTCGCGGTCGCATCCAGGATCTCGTCAGCTCGGCCCGCCCTCTCGCGGCATCGTCCCAGGAAGGGGCCAAGAAGCGTTGAAGGCGGAAAATGCTCGGGACGAGCAACCCGAAGAAACGCCTCCAGGTGTGGCCGGATGGCTCTTGCGACCTCGCGTTGGTCGCCGTCCCCGCTGGCGACGTACTCCCGCAGGCGGGCGTCCCTTCGGTCGTGCTCCGTGACCGAGTCTTGGTCGACATCCCAGGACCGCAGTGTGGAGCCGGTGCCATCACGCGCAATCTCTAGCGCCAGTCGCGCCGTCGGGCCCGCCCCGTTCCAGATCCGGCAGAGGAAGCGCTTGTCATGCGACAGCACGATCACTTGGCCGGCGCGCTCGAAAAGCCGACGCACCTCCTGAACCGTCGTCAGTGAGCGGTGGTCGTCGAGGCTCGTAATCGGATCGTCGATGACGACCACCGTGTTGCCGAGGTTCGGGTCTTGATCCAAGGAGGCGAAGAAGAAGGCGAGGGCCAGCGTGTTGCGATCGCCCGAGCTCAACGTATTCCGGAAGGAGGGTTCACCTTGCGCTGAGGTGCCACTCCCGACGGACACCGGTCTGTCGTTGATGACCACGTTGTAGGTGCAAGCGGGTCCGCCCCGGGTGCTCGTGGAGGTGACGCTGTCGAGCCTGAAGCCCGCGTTGAAGCGCCGCAGATAAACGTTGATCGCCGTCTGCGACGCCGGGAACGCGCTGGTTCTGTAGTCGTCCAGCGCGGACTTCGCTCCCTCTCGCTCGCCTTCGGTGCGAGCCTTGGCCTCCTTCTCCGCAAGATAACCGGCGCACGCCGCGGCGATCTCCGGCGTGTGCCGTGCCTTCGTGGCCTTGAGCCGGGCAAGGTCTCGGGCGATCGTGTTCGGGTTGGCCCCCACCGCCTGCTCTTGCACTACCCGGATCGCCTCGTTGGCAGCGATGAGAGCGGCGCTGAGATCAGCGATCCGTTGCCGCAGCGCGTCGTACGCCGCGATGGCGTCGCGCGCGTGCTGATCGAGCGCCTGCTTCTCCAGGGGGGCAGCTTGTTTTGCGGTCAATGCCACGTTGACGGCTTCTCGCCCGGCGTTCCACGCGCGCACGACGGCCGCCGTGTCGATCCCAACTTGTGGAACTTCGCAGAACCGAGACCAGAACAGCCGTCGCTCGCCGGCCATGCGTACCGCCCGCTCGAACCCGGCCGGCACGTCACCGGCGTGCGCACGCCGCACGTTCTCCAGCGCATCCGTGATCGCTCGCTTGAGGTCCCTGTACGCCGCGCTGAAATAGGCACGGTAGTGGGCGATCAGCGGCAACCCCGTGAGATGCTGGGCGCAGAATGGACAGGTACCCTCACCGTTCGCCTGCGGTAGGCGCTGCATCCCATCGCTAACCCACTGCTCCCCGCCGGCACGCAGCGTCGCGACGTGGGCTCGGACACGGGCTTCCGCGGCCGCGTCGAGATCGGGCAGGTCTCGCTGGAGGATGCGGTCAATGGCCTCCGCATCGAACGCCGGGAGCCCGAGGGTCTCGAAAAGAGGCGCGGTCCTGACGGCATCCTGATCCTGCGCCGCCGCCAGTGCGCGCTCGATGGCCCCGATCTCAGCATCGACGTCTGCAAGTTCGGGAAGCGCGCAGAACTCGTCCACCGGGAACCCTTCGCGCACGCGGTCCGGGATTGCGGCGGCCTTCTCTCGGAGCGCGCTGTTGTGCTGCTCGATGCGGGCGACGAGTTGCTGGAGCTGCCGGCTCAGATCGACGCCCCGAGCACCGAGGACGAGCTCGTGGAGGTTCTGTCGGTGCCGGGCGTCCACGGCGAGTCCCGAGTGGATATTCGCGTCCACGAACACATCGTCGAACAGCGAAAGGTGAGGCAAGGTCCGATTCCAGGCGCCATCCTGGAACATCGCATCGGGCGGGCCACCCTCACAATCGAGAACAACATGCGGTGGATGCGCCGCCGCAAGCCGATGCCGTTCGGTGATAGGGAGCGGATCACCGCTCGCCAGCGATCGCAGGACGGCCGCCAGCGTCGTCTTGCCGCGCCCGTTCTCGGCGTAGACGAGGACGAGTCGGCCGAGCGTGATCGTCGCAGCCGCGCCCACGGAGTCGAACTGACCGATGTTGCGGAGCAATCGGATCCGCCGAATCATGCGTCAACCCCCGCAAGGATCCTTCTCGTATCAGAAATCCGCAGCTCGCCGGAGATGAGCTTGGGCAACAGCGTGTCGCGCAGGGCGGCGAGGGTGTTGGTCTCGAAGTACGGGGCGGCAATCCGGTCGAGCAGCGGCCGCGCCTTGCCGTCGAACGCGTCACGTACGGCAGGAGGCGGAATCACCACTGGCATGTGTTCGAGTGAGCTCGTCCACACCGCGTACGGAATGGTGCTTCCGGTGGAATGGCGGGTCGCGTAGTCGATCGTGTCGGGGTGGTGCAGCAAGAGCGTGCCAAAGCCGAAGTCCCCTCTCCGGCGCGGCGCCAACACGAATGCCGTCGTTCGAGTCGTGCCGTCGAATGGAGCAATGCAGACTTTGTGGAAATATGGACGCATAGCTCCGAACAGCAGGTCCCCCTTGTGGAAGCGTGTCAAACTGCTTTGCGCTTCCGCGCCGGGCTTGCTCTCGGTCAGAGACAATGACCTCGGAGAAATGCAGTCAATTGGCACATATGGTCGAGACGCTGTCTCGGTAGACGAGACGCACCGTTCAACACGCTGCTGAAGTACGTCGCCGAGAACTCCCACCCGCCACCCCTCCGGAATCTCACCCAGCTCCGAGTCCTCGAAGGAATCCGGGAACAGGTCGGCGAGCCGCTTGGGCAGGCCGGGGTCGCGGCCAGCGACCTTGGCGCGGACGGGGTCGAAATCCACGAACCACGACTTGAAGAGCGCCCGCGCCATCGCCTCCAGCGTCTCGTTCATCCGCCGGTTCAGCTCGATCCTGTCGTCCAGCGTGCCAAGGATATGGGCGATGGCGCGTTGTTCGGGAAGCGGCGGCACGTCGAGATCGAGCATGTAGACGGCGGCGCGAGTGGTTGAGGGAATCGGGGACCCGTCGTCTACTTCGCCGAGCTTGTAGTGTTTGATGGCGTAGTACAGCCACCGCATATCGAGCTCGCTCCTCGGCACAACGTAGTACGCGGTGTCAATCACGAAGAAAGGGCGCGGCGAATACCGCACGCCACGGTAAGCCCCTTTGCGCCCGAGGATCACACCCGGTCCCGGGGCGATCGGTTCAGAGGTCCAACCGATTGGGCCGTTGGAGCCGAACACGCGGTATCGACCCTGGGTCTCGTCGTGCCCTCGAAGCGCCTTGCCGTACTCCAGCGAGATTTCTTCACCCCACGTAGAGGCGCGCCACTCACCCGCCATACCCAAGCTCCTTCCGGTTGGCGACAATCGCCGCATCCAGCTCTGCGCCGAGATCCCCGCCGCTCATCGCTTCCTCCGCTGCGGCCTGCCGGACCGGCAGGCAGGCGCCAGCTCCGCCTCGATCTCTTCCACCGTCGGCAGTGCCGACTGCAGCCGAGCCGGCAGCGCGCGCGCCAGTGCATAGGTCGAGATGCCGATCGGCTTATCGATGCCGGCGAAGCTGTACTCGGCCAGCAGCCGGTCGCGCGTCTGACAGAGGATCAGGCCGATGGTCGGGGCGTCGGTCGGATGCTTGAGTCGGTCGTTGACCACGTTGCAGTAGAAGTTCAGCTTGCCGGCGTACTCGGGCTTGAATTTGCCCTTCTTCAAGTCGATGACGACGAACGCCCGCAGCCGCAGGCGATAGAACAGCAAGTCGATGTAGAAATCATCGCCGCCGACGTCGAGGCGATATTGTCGGCCGACGAAGGCGAAGCCCTGGCCGAGTTCGAGCAGGAACTTCTCCAGATGACGGACGAGCGCGGTTTCGAGTTCGCGCTCGTGGAACGGCTCGATGAGGGTGAGGAAGTCGAAGATGTACGGGTCCTTGAGCGCTTGCTGCGCGAGGTCCGACTGCGGCGTAGGCAGCAGCGCGGCGAAGTTGGAGACGGCCTTGCCGTGCCGGGCGTGGGCACGGGCCTCGATCTGCAGGGCGAGGACGTTGCGGCTCCAGCCGTTGGCGAGCGTCTGCGCCATGTACCAGCGGCGGGTGGAAAAGTCGGAAACCTTGTCCATGAGAATGACATGGTGGGCCCACGGCACCGACCAGAGAAGCAGCTCCCGCAATTGTGCCACCGGTTGTGGCACTTTTGACGAGGGGATCAATTGTGCCGCGGGCTGTGGCACTTTTGCCGACGCGGGCAATTGGGCAACAGGTTGTTGCCCCATTGCGCCGGGGTCCGGGTAATCGCGATAGAACGCCAGCATCCGCTTGATGTTCCGCTCGGAAAATCCTTTGAGGTCGGGTAGCTCGTTCTTCAGTTTCAGCGCCAGCCGGGGGATGACGGCTGCACCCCAGCCTTCGCGCCGTTGCCGATCGGCGATGATCCGCCCGATGTCCCAGTAGAGCCGGACGAGTTCAGCGTTGACGGCCAGCACCGCCCGCGTCTGGGCGGCCTGGATGCGGCCCTTCACATCGGCCAGCAACGCCGCGAAGTCGGAATGGCCGACGGCCGCGCTCTTCGGCTTCCTACCCGCCATACCCCAGCTCCTTCAGGTTGGCGGCGATCGCGGCATCCAGCTGCGCGGCCTCGGCCTGCTGCTGGTACAAGGTCGCAGTGAGACGCTGCATCTTCTCTGCGAACGGCTCGCCGTCATCCTCTTGGCGCAAGGCGCCGACGTAGCGGCCGGGGGTGAGCACGTGGCCGTGCTTGCGGACCTCCTCCAGCGGCGCGCTTTTGCAGAAGCCGGCGATGTCGGCGTACTCGCCAGCGTTCTGCTCGCCGCGCCAGGCGTGATAGGTCGTGGCGATGCGGGCGATGCCGTCGTCGGTCAGCTCCTTGTGCGTTCGATCCGCCATGCGGCCGAGCTTGCGCGCGTCGATGAAGAGCATCTGGCCGCGGCGGTCGCGGAATTTGCCGTTCTTGCGATCGCGCGCGAGGAACCACAGACACGCGGGGATCTGCGTCGAGTAGAAGAGTTGGCCCGGCAGCGCCACCATGCAGTCCACGAGGTCGGCTTCGATCAGGCTCTTGCGGATCTCGCCCTCGCCGGACTGGTTGGACGACATCGAACCGTTCGCGAGCACGAAGCCGGCCACGCCTGCGGGCGCGAGGTGATGGACGATGTGCTGCACCCAGGCGAAGTTGGCGTTGCCCGCCGGCGGAACGCCGTACTGCCAACGCTTGTCGTCGCGCAGCCGCTCGCCGCCCCAGTCGGAGATGTTGAAGGGCGGATTGGCGAGAATGAAGTCGGCCTTGAGGTCGGGGTGGCGGTCGTTGTGGAAGGTGTCGCCGTGGCCGATCTGGCCGTCGATGCCGCGGATGGCGAGGTTCATGCGCGCGAGCCGCCACGTCGTGTAGTTCGACTCCTGGCCGTAGATCGAGATGTCGGGCCGCGCGCCCTTCGCCGCCTTGCCGCCGTGGCCGCTGCCCCCATTGCCATTCCCGGAGGCGTGCGCGCGGATGAACCCCACCGACTGCACGAACATTCCCGACGAACCGCAGCAGGGGTCGTACACCCGGCCACGGTAGGGCTCGAGCATCTCGACCAGGAG
>JACQUX010000015.1 GCA_016210045.1 Deltaproteobacteria bacterium
CTTTTAATCTTCCTAGGTGAAATTCCTCGCGGCTTGCCGCGCTTTTTTTCCCTCTCCCTTTGGGGAGAGGGCTAGGGTGAGGGGGAGGATTACAAGATAGTGAGAGTCCTGATGGTCTCCCCCTCACCCAACTGCAATGGTGAGCAATGCTCCTGTTCGTCGCATTGCTGTAACCGCTGCTGCGGGCCATGCAGCGGCTCAGGCCGCTGCGCCCTTAGCCTCCCCAAAGGGAGAGGGAGGTGGATACCCCGCCCCTTGGGGCGGCGTGCATTCATCGTGTGTCTGTGCGTAAAATATTGACTTCTCCGGGGCTGTTGAATAACCCCACTCCACTATGACAGAGCGCAATCGACTTGAGGCGCAGTGGCCGTATGTTGAACGTAAATTATGTGGGCAATACCCGCGCGTTCCGGCGGAACTGTGGGCAGGGACCGAAGGGGCCCACGATCGCATCGTGCGGTTAGTGCGCGATCTCTATGTCCCCGGACGCGCGAACATTGTCGTGGAGGCCGAGGTACGGGACCTGTTGAATCAGTGGGTCACGGAGGCCGAGGCCGTGGCGGACCAAGAGGGGGGCGTATGAATCAGCCGGAAAAAAACGTGTTGCCGATCTTTAAAGAGCTGAGCACCAAGGATCGAGCGGAAAAAAAGGAACTGCTGAGCACGCCGATCGAACAGCTCGATTTGGCCAAACCGACCACGATCGCCGGATTAGTCGAAGCGTTCGGCAATGCCTCGATTCAGGCCCGCAACATCGGGACGTGCGCCAAGATCTGGGAACAAATGCTGACCGATCCGGATCGTCCGACGATCTTGTTGGCCATCGCGGGGCCGCTGGTTGCGGCGGGCTTGCGCAAAGTGATTCGGGATCTGATCGAATACAATTTGGTCGATGTCGTCGTTTCCACCGGCGCGATTTTGTATCAGGATTATTACCAGGCGCGCGGCTATCGCCACTATCGCGGGACCCCGGACGCCGACGACGGCGTGTTGCGCGACCTCTATATCGATCGGATCTACGATACGTATGTCGATGAAGAAGGGTTCATCGATACCGACTTGCATATCGGCCGTGTGGCGGACACGTTGGCGCCGGGCAACTATTCGAGTCGGCAGTTTTTGGAATTGCTGACGCGGGATGTGGACGATCCGAATTCCATCCTCGTCACGGCCGCGCGCCACGGCATTCCACTGTTTGCGCCGGCGATCAACGACTCCAGCATCGGCATCGGGTTGACTGAACATTATCATCGCTGTCGTACCCAAAATCGGCCCGGTGTGGCGATCGATTCGATCCAAGACAACTACGAACTGACGCAGATCGTCGTGCAGTCCAAATGCACAGCCGCGATCTACATCGCCGGCGGTGTGCCGAAGAACTACGTCAACGATTCGATCGTGATGGCGTATATCTTCGATCGCGATACCGGCGGACACCGCTACGCATTTCAGCTTACGGCCGATAACCCGCATTGGGGGGGCTTGAGCGGTTCGACGCTGTCGGAAGCCACGTCGTGGGGGAAGGTGAGCAAACAGGCCACGCACGCGATGGCCTTTTCGGAACCGAGCGTGTCGCTGCCGCTGGTCGCGGGCACGGTGTTGGAAAAACGTCTTGGGGAGCGGCGGAAGCGGATCCAATTCAAATGGGAACCGCCATTCTTGCGCGGCGTGGGACATCGGTAGAGGAAGTGCAAAGTGCAAATTGCAAAATGCAAAAATCAAAATGCAAAATGCAAAATTTCCGGATCTGTTGCTCCCGATTTTGCACTTTGCATTTTGCACTTTGCATTTTGACTTCCCTTAACATGGTATGTTTTCTCCTCGCCGCGTGTGCCGGGACTAGCGTTGGCGATGGCATGCGCGTCGGTCGGAATCCCCGCGCGCAAGCGACACTCGGGGATCTCCGCGCGGACAGTGCTCGGATTCATGGCCTGGCGCCGGCCGAGCGTGCGCTGTTGATCGGGATGACGTATGCCGATCACGGTCGCTTCCAAGACGCCAAACCCCATCTTGATGCCGCCACGGAGCTGGCGCCGGCTTTCGCCGACTACGCGCTGTATTACCGCGGTCGCGTGGCACTGGCGCTCGGAGATGCCGCGACGGCGACGCACATGTGGGAAACGCTGGTTCAGATCTACCCGCAAAGCCGACTCGCAGGACTCACCGAAGAGGCATTAGCCGAAGCCGCTGCGGCGCGCGGAGATCTTGACGGCGCGTCGATTCGATTGCAGACCTTGTTGCAACAGACCGCATCGCCATGGCGGGCGCGGCGCTTGCGGGAGCTGGCAGCGACGCTCGCGCTACGCGCGGGCGATCGGGGCGACGCTACGGCGCGCTATCAAGAACTGTATCGCAGTGCACGGTATCCAGGAGAAGTCGAACGGGCACGCGCTGGACTGACGGCCGCAAACGGCCACTCCGGGCGTGGCGATCCACTCAGCGGATGGCCGGCCGCGGAGCGGGTGGCATTGGCGGATGCGTTTCTGGAGCGTGGGCTGGCCGCAGAGGCCGTCGTATTGCTCGAAGCACTCGGCGGCGCCGGTGCGGAACGACTCGCCACGGCCTATTTCAAAGCGCGGAATTACGCAAAGGCGTATCCGCTCTTCGCGCGTCTCGTGGAACGCGGATCGAGCACGATGGACAGCATCACGCTGCTCCAACGCACGGCGCAAGCGGCGGCGCGCGCTGGGCAATACGCGCCAGCGATTGCATTGCAGGAACGGATCATCGCCGAGGCGCCGTCGGGCCGGGTCGCGAGTCAGGCCCGCTATAAGCGCGCCTTTCTGTTGCAGGACATGGGAAATTGCCAGGCTGCGGTGCCAGCGTACCGCGCGTGGTTGGACGACGGTGTCCGCGCCGGTGCTGCCGTGCCGGACGTGCTGTGGGCCATTGCGTGGTGCCATTATCAACAGCGGGCCTGGCCGACGGCACTTTCCGCGCTCGATGAATTGGCTGTGCTGGCCCCAGACACGTTGACGCAGGCGCGGGTTGCGTATTGGCGGGCGCGCGTGCAGGAAGCGGCTGGAGACCGCGGCGGCGCGCGCGACGCATTTGCTCAAGTCGCGGCGAGTTATGGCGGGACGTATTACGGGACGTTGGCGGCCACGCGGTTGCGTGGCGCGCATGCGCAGGAACAACTCTTTCGTCAGCGACCGGATACGCACGGACCCTCCGAAGCGCCGCCCGTCGACGGAGCGGAGCCAGTGGCTTCCCTGTTGCGACTTGGTTTATGGGACTATGCCCTCGATGAAACCGATCGTGCGGTCGGCAGTCGCGTTGGCCTTACGCCACTGCATGAGTGGGCGATGTATTATCTCGGGCGGCGATGGGGACTCGATCCCGCGTTGGTGCGCGTCGTCATGCGCCAGGAATCGGGATTTCGGGCCGATGTGGTCTCGCCAGCCGGGGCGATCGGGTTGCTCCAGCTGATGCCGGCAACGGCGCAACGAATGGCCGACGAACTCCAGTTACGCGATTTCCGCGACGAGGACTTATTCCGCACGCAACTCAATTTGCGCCTCGGGATGTGGTATCTCCGTTCGCTGTTGCAGCGCTATCGCGGCCAACTCCCGCTGGCGCTGGCCGCCTACAACGCTGGCGAGGCCGCCGTCGATCGTTGGCGCGAACAACATCCCTCCGCCCCGCTCGACGAATTCATCGAAATGATTCCCTATGAAGAGACCCACAATTATGTAAAGAGGATCCTGCGGATGTATTGGTGAGTTGAGACACCGAACAGCCGCACGTGCGGTGTGTTCTGGGTCTTCCCTCTCCCTTTTGGGGAGAGGGTTAGGGTGAGGGGGAGGAAGCAAGAGCGGGATCCATTTGTGTGCTCCCCCTCATCCCAACCTTCTCCCCAAAGGGAGAAGGGGTTCTTGAAGATACCTCGTAACATGCTGCGGGGGGTTGGTATTGGCGCTACGCTATGAAAGGAAACCACCATGGCCTTCTTGCCCAAGACATTCGACTTCTACAGCGGATTCGACGCGGTCGGAGGAAAGATCATCGAGGCGAGCCAAACGCTGTTGGCGATCGTTCATAAAGAGCTCGATTGGGAGACCGGGGCCGCCAAATTGCGCGAACTCGAACAAGAGGCCGATCAAATTACGCACAGCACGTTGGAGCGCTTGAACCGGACTTTCATTACGCCGATCGATCGCGAAGATATTCACTTGCTCGCGACGCGGCTCGACGACGTGCTCGATCTGATTTACGCCGTCGGCGGCCGGATGCGCATTTATCGGCCGCTGCAGTTGCCGCCGTACTTGTTGGAGATGGCCGGCATCATCGTCGACGGCACAAAAGAATTGGGCAAGGCCATTCGCGAGTTACGCGACACGAAGCATCGCGAAAAAGTGTTGCACCATTGTGTCGAGATCAATCGAATCGAAAATGCCGGAGATGAAAAATTGCGCGAGGGACTGGCGCATCTCTTCGCGCATGAAAAAGATCCGATCGAACTGATCAAGCTCAAAGAGATTCTCGAGACGTTGGAAGAAACGACTGACGCCTGCGAGCACGTCGCGCACGTGATCGAAGGGATCGTCTTGAAGCATGCTTGAACCGAGTCTCATCCTGGTCGCGTTGGTGGTCTTCGTGGCGCTGGTCTTCGACTTCGTCAACGGGTTCCACGATGCGGCCAATTCGGTCGCGACGATCGTTTCCACACGGGTCCTCTCTCCGCGCGCGGCCGTGCTGTGGGCCGCGGTTTTCAACTTTATTGCGGCATTCGCGTTCGGCACTGCGGTTGCCAAGATGGTGGCGACCGGCGTCGTGCATGCGCACGTCGTCACGATACCGGTGATCTTAGCGGCGCTGCTCGGCGCGATCGTGTGGGACTTGATCACCTGGTGGTACGGGATTCCCTCCAGCTCGTCGCATGCGTTGATCGGCGCGTTTGCCGGCGCCGGCGTGGCGGCCGCAGGTTGGCAGGCCGTCAAGTTCGGCGGATTCGGCAAGATCGGCGCGGCCATCCTCGTGTCGCCGCTCCTCGGCCTCGGGTGCGGTTGGGTGCTGATGAAACTCGTGAATTGCCTGATGCGCAATGCCAGACCGGCGAACGTGGATCATTGGTTTCGTCGGCTGCAGCTCGTGTCGGCGGCGATCTATTCATTTTCGCACGGTTCCAACGACGCGCAAAAGACGATGGGCATTATCATGGCGCTCCTTGTCGCAGCGGGACAGTTGGCGGCGGATGCCCCGGTCCCGCTGTTGGTCATTTTCGGCTGTCACTTGGCGATTGCGCTCGGCACCTTGTGCGGTGGGTGGCGGATCGTCCAGACGATGGGGATGCGAATCGTGCGGCTGCGGCCGGTAGACGGTTTCAGCGCCGAGACCGGTGGCGGCGTCGTGATCTTGCTGATGTCGCATTTAGGCATTCCCGTCAGCACCACGCATACCATCACCGGCGCGATCACCGGCGTCGGCGTCTGTCGTCGGTTCTCCGCCGTCCGTTGGTGGGTCGCCCGCCGCATCGTCTGGGCCTGGATCCTGACGATCCCCTGTTCCGCACTGATCGCCGCGGGGAGTTATTATCTGATTCAGTGGGTGACAGATTAAACGCGTTCGCGCGGGTCGAAGAGGCGGCGGTGTTCTTCGAACGCGTAGCGGTCGGTCATGCCGGCGATGTAGTCGCAAATATGGCGTTCGCGGGCGCTGTCGTGGCGGATCCGTTCGTAGTATTTGGTCGGGAGCATGCGCGGATTGCGTTGGAACGATTCGAATAATGCCTGCACCACGCCGCGCGCCTTTTCCGCCATCCGTTCCACGCGATAGTGGCGGTAGAGGTGGTCGAAGAGATAGCGCTTTAGTTCCATAAAGCGCGCAGCGAACGCCGTGCTGAACGCGGCCAAGTCGCCACCGCGGGTGCGGATGTCGTCGATCGTTGCGATATGGCGGTCCGCCAGACGCCGCGTCGTTTCTTCCAGCAAGTCGACGATGCAAGTGCGAATCAATCCGCGGATCGCCGAGTGGCGGAGCAGTTTCACGCTCAACGTCGGCCCTTGCGTTGTGATGGCCGCGACGTGTTCTTGCCACACCGGGACGGTGGCGAGGCCGGCGAGCGTGATCATCCCCGACGTGAGGCCATCGTCGAGGTCGTGGTTGGTGTAGGCGATTTCGTCCGCTAAATTGACGATTTGGGCCTCGAGGCTGGGATAGCCTTCGTGCGCGGCGAAGCCGCTGATGCCGCGCGGGGCGTCGTATTCGCCCGCGTGTTTGACGATCCCTTCCAGGACTTCGAACGAGAGATTGAGTCCGGCACTGTGGGCGTAGCGCTCTTCCAGTTGCGTCACGACGCGGTAACTTTGGTGATTATGTTCGAAGCCGCCGTGTTCTTTCATCAGCCGGCTCATCACGTCTTCGCCGGCATGGCCGAACGGCGTGTGGCCGAGGTCGTGTGCCAACGCGACGGCTTCGGCCAAGTCTTCGTTGAGTCGCAGACTGCGACAGACGGCGCGCGCGATCTGCGCCACTTCCAAACTATGCGTGAGTCGCGTCCGGTAATAATCGCCTTGATGATTGACGAAGACTTGCGTCTTGTATTCGAGGCGGCGGAACGCGCTGGAATGTAGGATGCGGTCGCGGTCGCGTTGGAAGATCGTGCGATACGGATCTTCCGGCTCGGCCACCGCGCGGCCTTTTGAGCGGCACGCCAGCGCGGCATAGCCGGCCAACCGTGCTTGTTCCTCCTGTTCGAAGTCGTTCCGCGTGCGTAGGCTCATAACATGTTCCATGCTTTATGCATTTGCCGTCCGATGGCGACGTTCGGCAGCACACCCTGGCACTGTTGGCGCCACGCGGTCAACTGCGATTCGTCGGGCGCGGCCGCGTAGTGCGCTGTGGCCGTCGCAGGTTGGAGAAACACGCGCAACGTCGGATCGTGGCGTTGGATCAGATGCATCGCCGTGGCGAGTTCCTCCGCAGTTGTCGCATGTGTGACGATGATTTTGGCGTACCGTTCCTTGCCGCTCTGCGCGGCCACGCGGATGAATGCCGCGTGTTCTTCCCAAAAGGCGCGCATGCCGGTGGATGACGGGAGTTTCAAGTCCATGCTGATGACATCGACATGCGGCGCGACCTTTGCCAATGCCTGCGCTTGGAGTCCGGCCGTTTCCAGCAACACGCGGCGCGCAGCATGCACGGTCGGGAGCCAACTCGCCAGAAAGGCCGCTTGGACAAGCGGTTCGCCGCCGGTGATCGCGAGCCACGGATCGTCGAAGTCGGTCATCCATGCGTTGAGCTGCGCGGCCGTCACTGGATTCGGATGCGCGGCGAAGGTGCGGGAGCGCGGCGGTGTTTCCACGCGGGCATGCAGTGCATGCAGCGCGAGGGCGTGTGGGGTGTCGCACCAGCGACAAGTAAACGGGCAGCCTTGCAAGCGCACGAACGTCATCGGCGTGCCCGTGTAGGGACCTTCGCCTTGGAGGGAGGAAAAGATTTCGTGCAGCTCGACGTTCATAAGAACTCACTTCAAAACCTACTGCGCGGCCCAATGGCGGCGTTGCGCCACCCAGCAATCCTCACGTACAACTTCGTACGCTCCGGTTGCTGGGGCCCGGCGCGCCTTGCCCTTGGGCCGCTCGTGACGGTTTTGAAGTGAGTTCTAGACCGACCGGTCGGACTTTGGCGCGGGCATGTTGCACTTCGGCGAATTCTACAGCGTAGCGATCCATCACGTCTTTAGCGAACGGCGCTGCAGCAATGTCGTAATCCTGCAGTCCGCGCGTTGGCACTGGGGTGTTGGTGTTCAGGACGTTGATGCCGGTGTGAATCAGGCTTGAAATCGGCGAGACGGTGGCGATGGAAACGGAGAGTTTGGCCACGCCGTCGAACAGGTCGTCGCCCTCGCGCCGGATCGAGATTGCCGGACAGTGGGATCGCAGCACGTCGTGGCAGATCGCCACCAATAGTCGTTGCCAGAGGATCATGCGAGTGAGATCGGTCTCGAAGTGTTCGACGATAAAGTGCAGCATCGCGTCGGAATGGATCCAGGCCTGCGCGCGGACGTCCTCCCAGTCGACCATATGGGCCGCAGTGACCTTTGCTGGACCGACAAACGCGGCGATGGCGTCACCGACGGCGCCGGTCTGTTCCAAGATCCAGTGCGGGCGTAGTTGGGCGCCGTCGTAGAGGATCGTTTCGGGAATCCAGAGGGTGTGCATAGTTTCCTTGGTATTCTCCCCCTCACCCCACTGATAATGGTGAGCAATGCTCCTGCTCGTCGCATCGCTGTCACCGCTGCCGCGGGCCATGCAGCGACCGAGTCGCTGCGCCCTTACCCTCCCCAAAGGGAGAGGGGAGTGGATGCCCCGCCCCTCGGAGCGGGGCGCATTTCATCGCGCGTTGGAAGCGGGCGCAGGATTCGCAGCGGCCGCACCATTGCGCGCCGCCTTCGTAACACGGCCAACACCAGTCCAGCGGGATTTCCAGCCGGCGGGCGGTCGCGGCAATTTCAGATTTCTGCATCGCTTGGGTGTAACTCACGACGCGCGGGTGGGTGCGGGTCGAAAGTTGGAACGCGGCGGTTGTTTGTTCGACAAACGCGGCACTGTTGTCCGAGAAAGTGACCGCCTCTTCGGCGTTAAATCCGGTCACGATCCAGTCGAGTTCGTGGGTCTCCGCGTAGGCGGCGGCGATATTCAGAAAGACGCCGTTGCGATTCGGGACCCAGACGGCGGACGCCGAACGATGTTGGCCCGCGAGGTCATTCAATGCGGCGCTGTCATATGTGGGCAGCGCTTGGTCGCGTTGGACGAGCGCGGTGTGCGTGATGTCTCCCAACCACGGCAACTGCAACACGGTGTGGGGAATCTTCCAATGGCCGCAAAACCGTGCAGCGCTGCTGATTTCGCGGGCGGCGGCGCGTTGGCCGTAGTCGAACGTCAGGGCCAACGCGACGCCGTGTTGAGCGTGCGCCAATGCGGTCGATACGACCGAATCGAGACCGCCGGAGAGTAACGTCACGGCTTGGCTCATACTACTCGGGGGATTGCATTCCGCGATCGGTGCGGATCGTGGCCAAGCGGGACTCGATTTTGTGGAGTCGCGTTTGGAGTTTTTTCAGCTCGCGTTGGGACGGGATATTGAGAAAAGAAAGGAGCTCGGAGCCGGTCTCTTTGGCGGAGTGATACGCGCGCGACAGGAGGTCCCAGCCGTTGAGTTTGTCGAGGATCGAGTCGAGGTGGTCGCGGGCCTCGTGGATGAGTTGTTCGCGCTGTGCGAAGATCGGCGTTGAGGAGATCCGGGTGATCATTTCATCGCCCAACGCGCGGACTTCGCGCACCAGATGGGAGCGCTGTTGGGATGCCACGGTGAGCCAGTCCTTGGCGCCGTATTTTTGCAACAACTCGGAAATGACGCCGCGAGCGCGGTCCACGAGGTGGCCATTGGCCTGACCATTTTTTCGGCTGCGACGCGGGGCCGCCTTGGTGCGTTTTGTTTTCGGTGTCGTTTTCATAAATCCTCCCGTTCTGATGTCGCAAAGCTTAGCGGTCTTGACACAGTGTGTCAAGACCCGCGATCTCCGGCAGGGCGGAGGTCGCGGAGCCTCAATTGCAGCGACGTGCGTCCTTGAAAGGTGTTGAATTCCAAGTGAAAGGCCACGTCGAGTGAGGCGCCATTGCCGTGACTGTGCTCTCCCATAGAAAAACCGATCGCGTCAAGCGGGGAGTGCGCCCCAGCCAAGCGGAGGCGGAGGTGATTCTTTCCCACGATGCGGCGCTGCACGACGGAGGTCCCATGCAGTGTAAAGAGCGGTTCCGGATTGCCGGGGCCGAACGGATGGAGTTGCGCCAATTCTTTGGTGAGTGTCGGGGTGATCGCTGCGGCATCGAGCTGCGCGTCGATTGTGATGCGGCGTTGCCGATGGGTCGGCAGCAAGTGCCGCGCGGCGACGCCGGCGAACCGCTTCGCAAATGCGGTCCATTGATCCGGTCTCAACGTCAGGCCGGCCGCGGCGCGATGGCCGCCACAGGTCAGCAGTGTGTCTCGCGTTTCCAACAAGGCGTCCAGCAGCGGAAATTCGCCGATGCTGCGGGCTGAGCCGCGCGCGATGTCACCGCCTAAGCCGATCAGCACGGTCGGCACGCGATATCGCTCCGCCAATCGGCCCGCGATAATGCCGATCACGCCGACCGGCCACGCCGCATCGGCCAACACCAGGCATGGGCGCGAGGCCAGGTCCGGATCAGCGGCGAGTCGGGCCTCGCACTCGGCCAGGATTCGCGCCTCAATCGCTTGGCGTTCCGCGTTGAGTCGATCCAACTCGGCGGCTAGCGTGGCGGCGCGCGCGGCGTCTTCGGTGGCGAGGAGTTCCACGGCCAATCGGGCATGCGCCAAACGTCCGGCGGCGTTGAGGCGCGGGGCGAGACCGAACGCGATGCGATACGTGTCGACTTCGGACGGGAGCATGCCGGCCTGGCGCATCAAGGCGTGCAGCCCGCATCCGGCGTGGGTTTTCAGTTGGTCGAAACCGAAACGGCAGAGGATGCGATTTTCTCCGGTCAGCGGGACGATATCGGCGATGGTGGCGACGGCCACCAAATCGAGGAACTGTTTCAGATTTGGCTCTGGTCCGTTCATGAGTTGCGGCGCGTCGCGCAATCGGGCGCGCAGCGCCGTGAGGAGTTTGAATGCGACGCCGGCACCGCAAAGGACGGATTCCGGATATTGGCTGTTGGCCCGTTTCGGATTGATCACGGCGAAGGCCGCCGTGGAATGGGCCTCGCCCGGTTCGTGGTGATCGGTGACGATTACGTCCACGCCGCGCGCGCGCGCTTGCTCGAGTGCAACATGCGCGGTGGTGCCGTTGTCGACCGTCAGGATCAGCGTGGTGCCGAGATCCGCCAGCTGATTTACGGCGGTGACGCTGAGTCCGTATCCTTCCGTGTTGCGGTCAGGGATATAAAATTCGATGTCATGGCCGATGGCGCGAAAGAAGCGGAGCAACAGGGCCGTTGCGGCGGTGCCGTCGACATCGTAGTCGCCGAACACCGTGATCCGCTCATTAGTGGCGAGTGCCCGAATGATCCGGTCGGTCGCGCGTTCCATGTCAGGGAGCAGAAATGGATCGTGGAGGTCGCTGAGGCGCGGATGGAGAAACCGTTCTGCAGTGGCCGGATCGGCAATGCCGCGGTGGATCAGGACTTGCGCAGTGATCGAAGAGACGCCGAGCGCGGCTGCAAGTGTGGCTGCCTGTTCAGGCTGTGGGCATGCAAGGGACCAATCTGTACCCACGTATGGCCTCCCCCTCACCCAATCGCTAATGGTGAGCAATGCTCCTTTGCGTCGCATTGCTGTCACCGCTGCTGCGGGCCATGCAGCGACTCATGTCGCTGCGCCCTTAGCCTCCCCAAAGGGAGAGGGGGCCGGAGGTTCCGCGTTGCGGAACGTCATCTATCGACTCACGACCGATTGGTGCCGATTGGGGCCGTCGGCCCGTTTGGTGCCGGCGCGGTGGTAGAGCCACATGTAGATCGGGCTGGCGATGAAGATGCTCGAGTAGGTTCCGGTGACGATACCCACAATGAACGCATACGCGAAGTCGCGGATCTCGCCGCGTGCCAGCAGAAAGAGGCACACTACGGCGATCAGGACCGTGACGCTGGTCAGGATGGTGCGCGGCAGTGTCTCGGTGAGGCTCCGGTTAATGACTGCTGCCACTGTGTCGGGGGTGATTTCCTTGCCGTGTTCCCGGATGCGGTCATAAATAATGATCGTGTCGTTGATCGAGTAGCCGAGGATCGTGAGGAGCGCGGCCAGGATCGTCAGGTTGAATTCCGTGCCGGCGATGACCAGCGCCCCGACGGTCAAGATCAGGTCGTGCGCGAGCGCCACGAGGGCGCCGGGGGCGAAGAAAAAATCGAAACGAAACCCGATATAAACCAGTAGCGCCGCGAGGACGTAGAGGATGATCTTGATGCCGCGGGTGCGCAGTTCCTTGCCGACGCGCGGGCCGACGCTCTCTTGGGCTTCCAGCTGGGTTTCCGAGCCGAAACGTTCCGTCAGTTGTGCGGTGATCTGCGCGACGACTTCCGTGTTCTGCGTCTCTCCGGCCTTCACTTTGATCAAAAAGCGTTGTTCGCGGACTTCACCGAAGCGCTGCACTTGGGCCTCGAGGTGTGCGGCGGTCAGCGTCTCCTGAATGGCGCCTTCGGTGGCCTCCGCACTCAGGTGATACGTCAGTTTGGCGCCGCCGAGGAAGTCGATGCCCCAGTTGATTCCGCGCATCCAGACGATCGCGCAGGCCGCGATCATCGCGAAGACGGAGATGGCGATCCAGAGGGATCGTTTGCCCATGAAGTCGTAGGTACGACGCGGTGTAAAACTAATCATATGCTCAATTTCTCCACTTTGCGGCTGGCAAAGATGTATTCGTACACCGCCTCGGTGGCGAAGACGGCAGTGAACAGGGTGGTGAGGATGCCGACGCAAAGCGTGACGGCGAAGCCCTTAATCGGGCCGGTGCCGAATTGATAGAGGAAGATCCCGGCGATCAATGTGGTGAGATTCGCATCGATGATGGCACGTTTCGCGTTGGAGTATCCGAGTTGCACGGCGACTTTTGGGGCACGTCCGGCGCGTAATTCTTCGCGCACGCGCTCATGGACCAACACGTTGGCATCCACGGCCATGCCGATGGTGAGGACGATTCCGGCGATGCCCGGCAGCGTGAGCGTGGCGTCGAAGAGGGCCAAAATGGCCAACAGCAACAGCACGTTCAGCGCAACGGCGAAATCCGCCAACACGCCGCTCCACGCGTAGTAGATGATCATGAAGATGATCACGGCGAGTGCGGCGACCGTCGTCGCGCGGAATCCTTGGCGGATTAAATCTGCGCCCAATGAAGGGCCGACGACGGTCTTCGTGGCTTCGGTGAGTGTCGCCGGCAGCGCGCCTTCTTGCAGCACGAGCGTTAAATCGCGGGCCTCTTGGGTCTTGGTGTCGTAATCGCCGGAGCCGAGTTCGATGATGCCCGATCCGCCGGTGATTGCGGTGCGAATGACCGGCGCCGACATGACCGTGCCGTCGAGTAAGATGGCGAGATAATGGCCGACGTTTTCTTTCGTGAGGTCGCCAAAGATTTTCGCCCCGGTTTTATTGAACGTGAATGCCACTTTCGGTTCGTTCTGTTCCACTTGCACGAGCGCGTCTTCCAACATGTCCCCGGTGACGTGGGCGCGGTCTTCGATCAGGTACGGGATACCGCCCATGACTTTCTTGGTGACACGGTCGCGGATCAGTTCGAAGGCGAGCTGCGAATTCGGCGGGAGATCCGTGCGCAGCGCCTCTTGCAGTTTGGCGACAGTTTCGGCGCGGAAGTCGTCGTTCGGGATGTTCTGGGACTTACGCGCTTCAGCGATCTGGACGCTCAACTTGTCTTGTTGCGCCTTCAGTGCCGCAGCCGAACTGACTTCATGGACTAAGCGAAGTTCGAGTTGCCCGGTTCGTTTGATCAGGTCGAGCGCGCGGTCCGGATCTTTGAGACCTGGGAGTTCGATCGCAATCCGATCCGCGCCTTGGCGGCGGATGTCCGGTTCGCCGACGCCGTAGCGATTGATCCGGTTGCGCACCGATTCCGTGGCTTGGGCCACGACGCCGTCGTTGATGGTGTCGAGATATTCTTTGGAGAGCGCGAGCCGTGCTTTCGGTTGGGTGGCCGGCGCATCCGGTGTTGTGGTGTCTGGCGTGTCGAGTCGCTGCAGGTTGCAGGTGCGGCGATAATCGCGGCTCTTGTCGCGTAACGACTCCAACGCGGCCAATGCGGCCTCGGACGGGAACGTGATTTCGACTTGGCCCGGTGTGGTCTGGGTCAGGCTCACGGGTGCGAAGGCCTTGTCTTGTTCTTCAAGCTGACGACTGAGTTCGTTGACGAACAAGTCGGTCTTGCGGCGCAGCGCGTCTTGGAGGTTGACCTCCAACTCCACGTAGATGCCGCCTTGCAGGTCGAGTCCTAATTTCAGTCCGTGCCGTGGGAGCAGTTCGAAGTACCACGGGACCGCTTCGCCGGCCGCTTCGAGTGCGTCACGCTTGGCCTCGGTCCCGAGCAATGTCGGGAGCAGGAGGTAACAGCCGAGGCAGAGCGATGCGAGGACCAGCCAGAATTTATATTTCCAACCGCTGCTCATGCCGCCACCGGTTTGTTGGTCTTCGAGGGGATCGACGCGACTTGGTCGCGGTTCATCTTCACGTGCACGTTCTTCGCGATTTCCACTTGGATGGTGCCGTTATCGATGTTGGTCACGCGTCCGTGGATGCCGCTGCGAGTGATGATTTCATCCCCTTGGGCGAGGCTGGCGATCAGGCTCTGCAATTGGCGCTGTTGCTTCTGTTGCGGGCGAACAACCAGGAAATAGAACACCGCGAAGACGAGCAGCATCGGGAGTAACATTCCGGCGATGCCGCCGGTCGGGGCGGCTTGTTGGGCAAGGGTCAAGATCATGATGTTCTCCTTCGTTCTAGTACGGTGGATTTGAAGTCAGGGAAATTGCCTGCCGCTATCGCA
Organism: Deltaproteobacteria bacterium; assembly: GCA_016210045.1. NCBI lineage: Bacteria > Pseudomonadati > Myxococcota > Myxococcia > Deltaproteobacteria bacterium. The sequence continues at coordinate 14,504 of JACQUX010000015.1, forward strand.
GTGCGCGCGTTGGCTAGCAAACGGAGATAGAAATGTAAATTATGAATTGTATTCAGTCGCGCGCCTAAAATCTCCTTCGCTTGGGCCAAATGGTGCAGATAGCTGCGCGAGTAGCGGCGGCAGGTGTAGCAGTCGCAGTCGGGGTCGAGCGGCAGCGGGTCGCGGGTGAAGCGGCTGTTGAAGATGTTCACGTCGCCCACGCTGGTGAAGAGGAGGCCGGTGCGGGCGTGGCGGGTTGGCAGCACGCAATCGAACATGTCGACGCCGTGATCGATGCAATGTAGCAAGTCTTCCGGTGTGCCGACGCCCATCAGGTAACGGGGATGGTTCGCGGGGAGCGCGGCGCAGCAGTGCGCAGCGATGTCGTACATCTGCGCGGGCGGTTCGCCGACCGAGAGCCCGCCGATCGCGTAGCCGTCGAAGCACGTTCGCTCGCTAGCGCTCGCTGGGACGAGAGACGAAGGACGAGGGACGAGCAGTTGCTCGATATACTCCGTGCGCAGTTGGGGGAACATGCCGCCTTGGACGATCGCGAAGAGGAGTGCTTCGGGCCGCGTGCGGGCCGCGAGGGAGCGCGTGGCCCAGCGCAGCGACAGCGCCATCGATTGGCGGGTTTCCGGTTCGGTGGCCGATGCGGCGAGGCATTCGTCGAGGACCATCATGATGTCGCTGCCGAGTGCTTCTTGGATCTGGATCGCCGATTCCGGCGTTAGATGGTGTTTGGCGCCGCCGTCGAGCGGCGACTGGAACGTGACGCCGTCGTCGGAGAGTTGCACTTTGATCGGCGGTCCGGCGCTCGGTCCGCGCGGCGCGGCGTGGCCGAGGCTGAAGATTTGGTAACCGCCGCTGTCGGTCAGGATCGGGCCGTCCCATCCCATGAAGCGATGCAGACCGCCGAGTTCGCGGATGAGTTCATGTCCGGGGCGCAGCATCAGGTGATACGTATTCCCGAGGATGATTTGGGCGCCGAGGGCTTGCAGTTCTTCCGGCGTCATGGCCTTCACGGTCGCGCGCGTCCCGACCGGCATGAAGATCGGCGTGTCGATGACGCCATGTGCCGTCGTGAGCCGACCGAGCCGCGCACGGGTGTTGGGAGGGGACTGTAGAACAGTAAAGTGCTGTGACATGAGAGGGCAGCTATTGTCAGTGACTGACCGGCGCCATGGTTCGGTATTCTTTCCCATTCAGCCGATACGTCACGTGGACGGCCTTGGCGCGTTTCGAGCCGGGCCATTTCTTGGTTGGCGGGAAATAGACGACGCCCGCGACTTTGAGGCCAGCGGGGAGTTTGTGGACCCGCATCATGTCGTCGATGACGAAGTTGCGCACGTCGTTGTCGTGCGCGGCACTGCCCGCCACGCCGGCGATCGCGCTGGTGCCGGCCACGGCGATCCCGGCGTAGACCAGTTCATCGACGTTGCCGATCGCGCCACCTAAGCCGAGCCCGGCGCCGATGATGCCGCCGATCGTCGCGGCGGTCTTCGCGCGGTTGCGGGCCAAGATTTCAAGGTCGCCGCGGGTCAACGATTGCACCGCGTACCCGGCATCGTTTTCGACGTATGCGGTGCAGCATTCGATCCGCGCGTCTGTTGTGCCGTTATTGCGCAGCGCGATGACGGCGGCGGTCCAGCCGCCCTTGGCTTTGATTGCGACGACGTCGAGCGCTACCGGCGCGCGCGCGATTGTTGCCACCGCGCGACTCTTGGCCAACGCCGGCGTGCTGCCGGCAATCAGGAGCAATGCGGCAATCAATATGTTTTTGCGGGTCATCCGAGCCTCCATGGCATGTTCATCTGTTACGGCACTAATTCAATCGAACTGATATCCGATAGATAGGGACCAATCATGGTTTGGAGTTCGATCCCTTCCGGCGTGCGCTGCGTCGGCGTGGCCAGATGCAGTGTGCCGGCGACCGCCACGCGGCGCCCTTCGAACCGCTTCACTTCATCGGCGGAACGCGTTCCCGTGGCGTCGTAATAGATGCCGAGCATCACGCCGACCTGGTGCGAGCAGAGGATTTGGACCGGGCCGGCGCCGCTGCGCCCCGATTGTTGCGGAGCCGATTCATGGCGCCGTTTCGTCACGTTGGTTCGCTCATAGACCCCTTCGACCCAGACGCGGCGTCCATCGAGGTGCTTGATCTCTTCGTAGGTTTGGCAGCAGCGCGGCATTTCGCGAGCCGGAATCACTGTGCGGGCCGCCGCAGGGAACGCGTTGAGGCCTGCGACGAAGCCGCAACAAGTGACACCGAGCGATATGAACCATCTCCGCATGCGTTTACGTTGTTTTCGGCCGATACATCGCGCCGACCAATACGCCGAGCAACAGAAATTCTCCCATCCCGAACGCGAAGACTTTGAAGTAGAGGACGTTCGGCCACGGCTCGAACGGGTACATTCCGAGCAGTTGGCAGCCCCAGTAAAAGAGTCCCATTACGGCGCCGAAGCGGATGCCTTGCACTTGGCGGGGTTTGTCGGGTTCATACCCCTTCGCAAAGATGGCCGTGAAGAGGAAGCCGAACAAGAGGTACATCCCGAACGCGACCCAACGCTTGGATTCCATCTCCGGGATGGGGCGCCAACGGTCGATCATGGCCATCCAGTCGGGCATCAGGATCTTGTGTTGGACCACAAAATCGACGCCAAAAAAGACCAAGGCGACGATAAGCGACTGGATAATCCATGCCTTGCAGTCGCAGCGGCAGTTCGTGGTGCTCATATCGGTTCCCCCTTTGTGATGATGAAGTCGTCCCCCGACAACCTGGGTATTGCGTGCCTCATAGGCCACTGGGGCGAAAGATGCAACCTCGGATGGGTTGGTGGGCACTCAGGGCGGGCTGCTATCTTTAGATAGAGATGAAAATAATGTTTGTGAGTCGGATAATGGAAAGATATAATTTTATTATACGAACTTAGGTAGGGTTTCGAGGTTCGTATTCGTTGTTTGGAAAGTTAGGGTCGTTTGAAAATTCGTGCGGCGGGCCGTTAACGCCGCTCGCTTGTTGTTCGCAGGGGGCGAATGAACAAGTTGAGCCGATGCCTCGCAGTCCCGTGGCGCCAGATTCTTCGCTGGTGCAACGGGATTCTTTTTGTCTGCGTCGTCCAAATTTGCGTGCCCATCGCCTCCGCTCACGCCGCCAACGTCACGATCGATAGCAGCACAAGTACCGGGGCTCGGAACAACGGCACGAATCCGAAAGTCGTCTTCACGACGGATCAGATCGGCTATATTTTCTACGCCGATTCCGGAGGCAATTGCGTCTACAGCAAGAGCACCGACGGCGGCGCCAATTGGGGTACGGCGATCCAAGTCGATAGCGCCAACAACTCCGACTGCACAAACATGGCGGTGTGGTACGACCAATGGACGCCGGGCGACACCAGCGGGACTAAGATCCACGTGGCCACGCTCGATAGCGGTGCCGACGACATTTGGTACACCTGGCTCGATACCAACGGCGACACGCTCAGCACGACCGCGAATGCCTCCGATACCAATCAAGGCGGGACGTTTGCCGCCGGCACGAACTTTTCCAGCATCACGAAAGGGACTGACGGCGACCTGTACTTAGGCGTCCAGGACGGCGGCGATTCGTTCGTGCTGAAATGTACCGGCAGTTGCGATACGGGCAGCAACTGGACCGAGGCCGGGACGAGTCCGTTCGATCTGGCCAACGATTACTTGATCCTGCTTCCCCTCGCCGGCGGCAATGTCATGGCCATTCGGCGCGACGTTTCGGCCGACGATGTCGATTCGCAAATCTATACCGACAGCAGCAATACATGGGCCGGGAGTTGGACGGATATCGACACCAGCGCCACCGAGAACAGCACCTATGACGCCGCGATGGGGGCCACGGTCGATAAACTGACCAACGATATCTATCTGGCCTATGTCGCGCAGGCCGCGACGCTCGGCACCGACGACGACATCCGCACCGCGTATTACAACGGGTCGTGGACCGCGAAGACCGATGTCTTGACCAACGACAGCAAGGGGTTGACCGGCGCGAAGATCGAGTTCGATGAAAATAACGGCGACGTCTACGTCGTCTATACCGCGCAAACGACTGCCGGCACTGCGTCGACCGGCAACGTGTATTACAAGAAATCGACCGATGGGATGGTGAATTGGGGCGCGGAGTCGAGTGCCATCAATTCTTCCAGCAGCGACTTGTATGGCCCGCTGGTGAACGCGATGTCGAACCAGCGCTTGTATGTCGGCTGGCTCGACGGGACCAACAGCGACTTGATCGCCGACACGATCGCCGACATCGCGCCGCCGACCGTGCAATTTTCCAGCGCGAGTTCCAGCGGCAGCGAGGCGACCACGCCGGGATCGATGACCGTGTCGCTCTCGTACGGTTCGATTCAGACGGTGACGGTCGATTACGCCGTCACGGGCGGGGCCGCGACCGGGAGTGGGACCGATTACACGTTGGCCAGCGGGACGCTAACGTTCACAGCGGATCAGACCAGCAAGACGATCGATCCGACGATCGTCAACGATGCGCTCGACGAGGCGAACGAGACGATCATCGTCACGTTGTCGAATCCGACCAAGTCGAGTCTCGGGGCGACGACTGAACACACGTACACGATCACCGACGACGACGCGACGCCGACATTGGCGGTCGCGGATGTGAGCGTGGATGAAGCGGCCGGCACCGCGACGGTCACGGTGACGATGACGGGCTATAGCGCATCGACCGTCACGGTCGATTATGCCACGTCGAACGGCACTGCGATCGCAGGGGATGATTATACCAGCGCCAGCGGGACGTTGACGTGGACGACGGGGCAGACCGGCGACAAGACATATACGATCACGATCGCCGAAGACGCGTTGGATGAAAATAACGAGACGATCACGAATACGTTGTCGAATGCGGCGAATGCGTCGATCAGCGATGCGACGGGCACCGCGACGATCACCGACAATGACGCGTCGCCGAGTGTCGCGTTTTCGGCGTCGAGCAGTAACGGTGCGGAATCGGCCACGCCCGCGACGATCACGATTGCGCTTTCGGCGGTGTCGGGGCGCGATGTCACGGTCGATTACGCGCTGAGTGGCACGGCGACCGGGAGCGGAACCGATTACACGTTGGCGAACGGGACGGCGACGATCACTGCGGGCAGTTCTTCGGTGAATTTATCGGCGACGATTGCGGACGATGCGTTGGACGAGAACGACGAGACGATGATCGTTACGTTGTCGAATCCGGGCAACGCCTCGCTCGGCGCGACGACCGTGCATACCTATACGATTACGGACAACGATGCGACGCCGACGGTCGCGTTTACCGGGACGACCGGGAGCGGTGGCGAAGCGACGACGCCCGGCAATATGCAACTGACGCTCTCCGCAGTCTCGGGCCGCGATGTGACGGTCGATTACGTAGTGAGCGGCGGGACCGCGACCGGGAGTGGGACCGATTACACATTGGCAAGCGGGACGGCGACGATCACCGCCGGGAGTACAACGACGAATATCGGCGCGACGATGGTGGACGATGCGTTGGATGAAGCGAACGAGACGATCGAAGTGACCATTTCGAATCCGAGCAACGCGACGCTCGGCGCGAACACGATTCATACCTATACTATTAATGATAACGACGCGACGCCGACGTTGGCGGTCGCGGACGTGAGTGTCGATGAAGGCGCTGGCACGGCGACGGTCACGGTGACGATGACGGGCCAGAGTGCCTC
>JACQUX010000016.1 GCA_016210045.1 Deltaproteobacteria bacterium
CCTTTGGGGAGAGGGCTAGGGTGAGGGGGAGGATTACAAGATAGTGAGAGTCCTGGTGGTCTCCCCCTCACCCAACCCTCTCCCCAAAGGGAGAGGGAGGTGGATACCCCGCCCCTTGGGGCGGGGTGCATTCATTGCCGCCTACAATGCAGGAATGCGATGGAAACGGTCGTAGGCGTTCGAGCGAGGGCCGAGTCCTGCCTCCGGCGCGCTGCGCACGGCGGCCGTGGTGCGGCGCAACGAGGGCTCCACACTCTCGGGTGTGACGCCGAGTGGGGCAGCGGCGATCGCTGTTGCGGCGATGTCGTCGTAGCGGACCGGTTGCGGTGGTGGCGCGTCGAACGGGATACGGCTTGCGATTTCTTCACGCAGACTGCGGCGCGGCGTCGTCGACGGTTCCGGTGGAACGGCGCGCGTCGGACGATAGTCGATCGGACGTTCATCGTCTTTCGGCGTGCTCCTCACGCTCCCCGTTTTTAAATAGCGGTGTGAAGGCACTTCGTCGCTCCGATCGGTCTCGCGACGCGCTTGGCGCGTCTCGCGGGCGGTACGGCTTTCGTCGTCTGCGCCTTGAGTTTCCCACGTGTCGTCACCCTCACCGATCACATCGAGGCCCATCGCCTCGGGGCGAACGGTGAAGTCGGCACGGCGGTCGACACCAAACGGAGTCGCCACCAGGCGATCAATCATCTTCAAGGGACCGGCATAGGGCCCGTATGCAATTTCCGCGTCGGGCCGGACGAGAATGACGTCTCCGTTGCGATCGCGGTCGATTTTTTTCGCCGTGTCACGGGGCGCGGTGGCGGGCTTACTGGGTGCGGGGTGCGGGGCCTTGGCGGAGAAACGGCCGGCGCGCGGTCGTTTGCGGGCTGGGCGGTCGATCAGTTTCGATGCCGTCGCGGCATTGCGGGCGGACTCGGCGGCGAGCAAGTGATCTGTCACGACCGTCGAGTTGGGTTGACCGCTCAGTTGCTGGGCGGTGTCGAAATCGATCTTGCCCTCTTGATAGAGCGACGCGAGCGCCTCCAACTGCGCCTGCCCTGGCGGTCGCCCATAACCAACAGGAATATGTGAGGGAATAAGCGGTTTATTCATAATCGGGTGCTCCTGTCCGAAGGTTTATACCTTATCTTCGGCGGAGCGCCAAAAAAGTTGCTAAGAATTTTCGGCCCTATTGGAGCGACCGCAGTTACGGGCAGGATGGGCCTTTAGCGTTTGTGTCGACCTTCGGGTCCGGTTTGGCGGTGATTTTTTCGAACAGCGCCAATGCAGATTCAATGGCGGCGGGGTCTTCAATCTCGCTGAGCGCTTGCTGTGGCAACGCGTCGAAGCCGAACAGCGCGCCGACCAACAATGCGGCCTTCTCGGTATCGATTTCGGCGTAGGTAATTTGACGTTCGCTCTTACAGCGTACCCAGTCGTTGGCACAGAAATATCCGTCGATTTCTGCATACGTGCCGCTCCACGCGCTGCGTCTAAACTGCAAGATCTTTTCGTATCCAGTCCCCGCGCCCTCATACGCGATGCCGATGATGCCATCCCCCTTTGCGGCGAGCCGCGAGGTGGCCGGTGTCTGTTTCGTGCCGTTGACTTTGTCGACCAGGGTTTTTCCAATGTCGGTTTGGCTGAGGAACGTCACCCCGAGAAATTCGTTTACTGTTTTGGCCAACTCGGCCGTAACCTTGATCCCGCCCATAGTTGCTCTCCTGGTCGTGGTGCTCCCCCGTCTAGCTATTATCGGGCGTCTGCTGGAAAAGTTGCGTCGGATAATTTCTGATCATGGCCATTCCGAACGCGCCAGGATCAAAATCTACAGGCCATCTGAAGGGGGGTGCTCCCAGAGCCTGTCCCGTCCTGCGGAAAAACATCAATGAAATCAATGTGCCGATCGACAGTGCCTGCTATGTCGAAATAATGTTGAGTGGTTTTAATGGGATAACAGTCGTTGACCCGCGTTGTTTAGGGTGCAGTTGCTGAAACGATGCGCGTGCGGAGCCACTGCTCTATAACGGGAAACCGATGTTGTGGTCGAGAAAGGAGCTTCATGATGAATCGATATCCCGCCTGCGGTTGGATTCGGATCTTCCACCCATTCATGCGGAGAAAAATATCGGTCAGAAAATATGCCGTCCGCTTATTGCCATCGACGAAGGCGTGATTGATCAGGAGTGATTCCATGAGGGCCGCAGCCATTTCTATGACATCCTCGTAATGACCGGTCTGTGGTCGATAGAGAGCGCTCTCCAGCAGACCAAGATCTCGAATTCCAGCTGCGCCGCCGAACCGTTCGAGCAACGTATGGTGCAGTTCCAACGACTCATCAACGGTCGGGAAGGCTATCATTTGGCGAGCAATCGCCCAAGTTGTTCATTTTCTTGTAGTGACGCTTCCATATGTTTAAGAAACGTGGGGCGTACACGTTTCCGTTGCAGAAAATCCGCTAAGGCTTCGGTGAGGAGCCCAGAGAGGTTCTGATGGGAATCTTCCGCGAGGCGTTTGAATTCCCTCCAGATCTTGGCATCGACGATGGTGCTGACCTTGAGTCCCATATCTGTACTCCATAGTGCGGACATTTCTTGAAATGTCAAGAAATGTTTGGCGACTCGTGGTCCGCTCCTCAGTCACCAGCCACTAGTCACCGCTTGCGGCGGATCGTCGCCCACCCAATCAAAAACAGCAGCCCGACTGTGGTCACGGGTTTCAGCAGATAGCCCCCGGCACGGTACGGCGAGAACGGGCGGGCGAGCGGGACGTCGGCGAGTAGCAGGTCTTGTTGCTCCAGTGGGAGCGGTGGTGGTTCGCGGCCGAGCGGATCGATGAACGTAGTGATGCCGGTGTTGGTGTCGCGCGCGATCCCGATCCGATTTTCAACGGCGCGGAGTACGGTCAAGTCTTTGTGATAATCGAGCGCGGCCGTTTGGCCGTACCAGCCGTCGTTCGTGATCTCGACAATGAACTGCGCGTCGGGCGTGGCCACGCGGCGGATATAGTCACCGACGATGCTTTCATAACAAATGACCGGTGCCAATGCGAAGTGGCGCGTGCGGAAGGTCTGGGGTCCGGGACCGCGACCGTAGGCCCCGACGCGTTCGGGGAACCAGTCGCGCAAGATCGGAAACGTGTCTTCAAACGGAAGATATTCGCCGAACGCAAGCAGGACATGTTTTTGATACGTCTGCGCGCGTGTTTGTTCGGGCTGTACGAGGAACGCCGCATTGAAGCTGGTCCATCCGCCATGCGCGCGGCGCGTGAACTGGTTGCCGCCGAACAGGAGTGGGACGCGCCACGTGGCGATCCGTTCGGTCAGCAGTTGTTGCAGTCTGCGGTCTTGATCGTAATCGAGCGGGAAGACCGATTCGGGCCAGACGAGGAGTTCCGCGCCGCGCGCCATGGCGGCGTCGGAGAGGAGCGAGAGCTGTTGCAACGATTGATGAATGAAACGCGTCTCTTGCTTCTTCCCGGAATCGAGATTCGGCTGTAGCAGCGCGACCCGCAACTGCGGCGCCGCGGCCAACGTGCGTGTCAGGAATCGTGTCCGGAGCGCGCCATAGCCGAGCAGCGCGATCAGCAGTGCTAATGCTACGCGCAGCGCGATTGTCAGCCGACGCATCCGCCACGCTTCATAAACGGCGTAATTCGTGAACGTGATCAGCAAGTCGATGCCGAACGTGCCGGCCAAATCGATGCCTTGCAACAGAAACCGCCACGGACGGATGATCAGCGCGAAGTCCCAGAAAAACAGCGCCGGAATCGCGTGCCAGCAGACGGTGACCGAAAGAGCGAAGAGGACGGCGCGCGGGAGAGGGAGTCGCTTGCTGAGCCAACGGAATAGGCCGAATCCCGCCAGGCCTTGCCAGATATTGAGTAATCCAAATGCGAGCACGGCCAAGATCGCCAATGGCGCGGAGAGTTCGCCGAAGCGGTGCGTGACGTGGAAGACCCAATAGTAGGCACCGAGCGCGACGAGGTACCAGAGCAGCGTGCTCCCGCCGATCCACGCACGCACGGGGCGGCCTTCCAACGCGACGAGGGCTGGAATGAACATCACGAAGGCGCACGGGGACAGTGCTGGGACACGGGAGCTGACGACAATGGCGATGGCGGAACAGAGTAGCAGCGGGATCTGATGCCGTTTCATGACGTCTTGCGCACGCCGAGCGGGACCGGCATCGATTCGCGCAAGCATGTGTCGTGGCAGACCGGGCAGCGCCCCGGACCTTCGCAATCGGAGCGGCTGGACCAAAACGCCGCGAGCACCGTCTTGGCGCGCGGATCGTCGGAGGTCATGAACTTCAGAAAGTCGAGCAGCTTTGCGCCCGTTTCCGAGCTGATCAAGTGTTCGATCTTGCAGGTGTCGACCTCGGCTTGGTGCGGCTTCACGAGCAGAATTTCTTCGAGGAAGCGACGCAGCACGACTTTCTTGCTGACAATTTCGGCAGCGACCTGTTCGCCTTTGTCGGTGAGCCGCACGAATTTGTTCGCGTCTTCTTTGACGAAGCCTTTATCGAGCAACGTGCGCAGACCGATCGAGGCGCTGGAGCGGGCGATGTTGAGACGCTTCGCGACGTCGGTGATCCGCGCGTAGCCGTGCTCCATGATCAAATCGCGCACCGCGATTAAGTAATGCGCTGCACTGTGCGTGAGTTCGTTGGCCTCGAATTCCTTCCAGACTTCCGTGTGCTCCATATGTGACATGCCCGCTCTTTAGCCCGCGTGGCGGGCCACGTCAATATCGTGGGCGAAGGCGACCGCATCGCTGTTGGCCGGCGGCGCTAGTGGCGCGATATGGACCTGTCCTAAAATTGGTTGCGCTAAATCGATAACTCCATAATACGTACCATGCTATGGAGTCGCTTGCAAAAATTTGTACGGCAACGCGTGCCACGGATTTTCTGCAACGCACTGAGGAGTTTGTGGCATGGTTAAAAGCCGAGATCAAATAATACAAGTCGTGCGGTGCTATCTGGCCTCGCTTGCAAACGATTTCCGCATTACGCAGGCCTACTTGTTTGGTTCCTATGCGCAGGGAACTGCGCGGGAAGAGAGCGATATTGACGTGGCCCTTGTTTCCGAAGATTTTCGGGACAAATCGGAGATGGAGCTGCTTGGATATCTCTCTCAGAAAACCATCCCGGTGCACACGGGGCTCGAGGTGCTGGCATTCACCCCGGAAGAATTGGAGCAGCCGGATCCGCGGACGTTATCCTATCAAGTCAAAACATTCGGTGTCCCGCTCGTTCCTTAAATTCCCCACGGCCCAGGCGAAGAAATCGGGGCGTGTGCCCGACATGTGGAGCGATCGCTGCATCATCCGCCGCGCGGCCCCAACGGTATCAAAACGCGGCCGGGCAACGGAGATATCCAATTTGGCTAATGGGACTTTCATTCACCACCTCTGCCTATCTATCGGCCCGTCCCCAAATAAGTTGCGTGGGTTTTTTTGAACAATTTTATGAGCGGCTTTCTGCCAGTTCGCCGTGGACAGCGCTGGGCCGACTTCGTACAGTGAGGTCATGCATCTCGGCGTGCTCTTTTATTCCGATACGATCGTCTTCGCGCAGCAGCCGCGCGACCTCAAAGGGCGCGCAGTGGCGAATCACGGCCTAGTGCGGGCATTGTTGCGGCCAGGGCGCGGGCATTACGTGACGTTGATTGTCTCGGGTCCGACGGAGCGTCAGTTAGTCCAGGATTTTTTCGGCGAGGTCGTGCGCAGCCCGAACGTCGAGCTTGTGACACTGCGGGAATTGGCCGCAGCGGTGCGCGCGCGGCCGTTGGATGTGCTCCATGTGCTGGGACCCGACTTGTACCGCGGGCTGGCGTTGCGGGCCGCATTCCCAGCGCAGCGTTGTGTGGTCACTGGGATGACCCACACGATTGCGCATGATCCGTTCTTGGGGTGGCTGTGGCTGTCGTTGTTGGCGGGGCCGAGCGCGGCGGATTGCCTGGTCTGCACCGCGCCTACGGCCGAGCAGGCGATTCAGGCGATGCTCGCGACGTGTCGCGCGCGACTGCCCGACGCGGCGCTGGCCACGCGTGTGATTCCGCTTGGGGTCGAGGTTGGCGACTTTGCTCGTGCGGCGCCGCTCTCCCGGGCGACACTGCAACTCGGCGCGGACGATATCGTGTTACTCTCGTGCGCGCGCTTTTCCTATTACACGAAGACCGATCTTATTCCGGTGTTGTTGGCATTGCGCGAACTGACGCGGCAGACGGCTAAGCCGGTGGCGTTGGTATTGGCCGGGGCGACGGGTGAGGAGCGGTATCCCGAATTGCTGCAACTCGTGGCGCAAGAGTATGGCGTTGCCGCGCACGTGCGATTCGTGCCGAATCCGAGCGAGACGACGAAACGAGGCCTGCTGAAGATGGCGGATGTCTTTGTGGCTCCGAGCGATAATTTACAAGAGACGTTCGGCCTCTCGGTGATCGAGGCGCTTGCTGCTGGATTGCCGGTCGTCGCGGCGGACTGGGACGGCTATCGCACGTTAGTCCGCGATGGCGTGGACGGCTTTCTCATCCCAACGTGTGCGCCGCGGCGCTGCGATACGTTGGAACAAACGGCGCCGCTGCAACTCGATTCGCTGGCACAGCTATTCCGCGCGCAGGCCGTCGCGATGGACTTGACCCTGTTGGTGGAGCGGCTGCGGACACTCGTAGAACAAGACGACGTGCGATGTGCGATGGCCGCGCAGGCGGGCGCGCGCGGCCGGACGTTCGATTGGTCGCGGATCGTTCCGCAATATGGCGCGTTATGGCAGGAGTTGGTTGCACAGGCCGCGAATGCTGTGGTGTCTCCGCCGCTCGCTGTAACGCTCGACGCCTACGCCGCGTTTCACCACTATCCCACGACGCGGCTGCAGCCGACGACGCGTGTGCTGGTCACGCCGCGCGGCCAGGAATTTCTCTGCGGAACGCTTCCGGTGCGCATGTACGAAGCGATGGAAGAAATCCTCTCGGTCCCGTTACTCACTGCGCTGCTCCAACGTGCGGCGACGGAAACGACCGTCGATGCGTTGACTGCCGCGTGTGCTCCGCTCGTCACGTCTGCCGATCTCATCCCCTACCACGTTGCCTGGCTCGCCAAATACGGCTGCGTGCGGTTGGGTGGGAGCGACTCAATCCCAAACAACGCGGTGCCGTCATAACGTATTCGGCAAGATGGCTTGGACGTCCGGGCTCAGCTGCTGAATGCTCGTGCGGAGTGCCTTGCCCCATTTGGGGCCGCGATTGATGGCCTCGCGGTACACGGTGCGCAATTCGGTCGGCTGTTCCCGTTGGCACGCGACGAGGAGTTGTGCGGCCTGGAGGAGATCTTTTTCGCGTTTCGGGAGTTCGTGGGTGCCGCGGCGGGAGGCGACAATGAGTTTGTGAATGCTGTAGCGCGTCGGTTGTGGGACGCTGACCGGGATTCCCCCGCGAGGACCGATGAGCACGGTGCGGAGCGGATCGATCAACAAGAAATCGAGGAACGGCAACGGCGCCAGACCTGCGTTGTTGAGTCGGGGCATGCGAAAAAACGGACGCGGGCGACCGCGTTGAGGGGTGAGCAGGTCGATCCGGAGCCCGTGGGGTCCGATGAAGGAGACAGTGGGGTATTTGGGATTGAGGTTGGGGACGGCCCGCAGTGGCGTGCCCTGTTTGCCGAGGAGGTGGACCATGTCGATGGGTGCTGCCGCGCTGCGGTGTTGCTGCGGATCAGGCGCGACGTCGATATCGAGCGTGCGCAGACTCTGGTGTCGGAACGTGGTGCCCAAGAGCCCGGCGTAGGCGGAGAAGGCATGGGAGCCGATCAAGACCCCTTGTTCGTAGATCAGCTGTGCCGCGCTGAGTGCCGCGATGACCGTTGCGACGCTGTCTTCGACGTGGGGAATCCCGCCACGCCGCAACATGGCAGCACGGCGCTGCTCCGTGCGCCGCAGGTTAAGCAATTCTTGGCGACGCCGGCGGCGGACACGGCGATCGGATTCAATGCGCGTCGTAGTCTCTTCCGTCACGGAAGCAACATAGTGTTGGCATGCGATGCCGTCGCGATACGTCTGGCTGTACCAATACGGCTTTCCTTTAACGCGCTTCTGGACATACGTGGCTTCGTTGCGGAGTTGTTGTTCGAGCGCCGCGCGCGCCAGAACAGCCTCTTGAAATTCCAAGAACAGCGTGCGAATCGCGATGTCGAGACGCTCCATCAGTTATACGTTATAGATCGTGAATATTGAAATTTCAACGTATAACTTATTGGGAGACGATTGGTAGCAACTTCCGGAGTGGCCGGCCGATATAACGGCAAAGGAGAATCAGATGGCACATATCGATGGATCGGGGCGGGGGTGTCGGCGGCCGGCGGCGGCAGAGATTGCGCGGGCTCGGCGGCAAGTCGCAGTGGCGCGGGCGGAGATTGGCCTCGGTCGGGCGTTGCATGGCGGGGCGCTCGCATCGCGTCCGCAGGCTGGGTCGGCGCGGCTGCTGGGTGATGTGTTGACCGGCCTGACTGCGAGGGCGGCCACGCGAGTCGGCGCGGCGGTCGCTGTGGGGTTATTTGCGCTCGTCGCGAAACCCGCAGAGCTGTTGGCCGAGGTGCCGGATTATCCGCATGCTGGCGGTCCGGTCACACCGGAGGACGACCGACTGCTCAACCAGGTGTTGTTTGGTGGGGGAGCGATTCTGCATTTCTATTGTCTGGGCACGGGGATCAAGAGCGACAGTACGACGGTGGCACGTGGCATCGGGACGATGACGCCGATGCTGGGACTCATGTTCACGTTTCTCTGGAATATCTGCGCAGTGCACCAAGACATGGGACTCGATCCAGAGACCGTGCTCTGGGGCAATATGGGCGCATTGGGCGCGGGATGCTTCTCGCTCGGTGCATTGGCGCTCGATATGCAGCGCAACAGTACCGCGCAACGGGGCGTGTAGGGACTGTCCAGCAGTGAGGCGAAGCCGGCAGTGAAGGCCGCACGCTGTCAATGCGCTATTTCGGCAATCGTGTGGCAACGCCGGTATAGACCTCGCGGCGGTGGCCGATTGTGTAGATCATGATGTCGCGGCCTCGGACTTCATAAATGATCCGGTAGTCGCCAACCCGCAATTTGCGATAACCATACAGTCCGCGCCGCAGCGGGGCGCCGAAACGGATCGGGTCTTGAACAATGCGCTCTTCGATGGCGCGTTGGATCGTGCGGCGTTGGCGTCGGTCCAGTTGGGGGACGTCTTCGCTCAGGACGGCTGCGTGGTACAACAATCGATACGCCACGCTCATTTCCAGATCTCGTCGTGGGTCAGGGCGGTGCGGCGATTGAAGGTTGCGCGGCGCCGCGTGGCCTTCCGCTGCCAATAGTCGTCTTCCGTGAGCTCAATGGCGTCGCGGATCAGATCGCGCACTTTCATGGAAACGGAGACGTCGTCGCGGTGCGCGAGGCGCTGCACGACCGTCAGCAGTGGACGTTCGAGGGTGACATTGATTCGCGGCAATTGTGTTGGCATCGTACCTCCTCCTGATTTCAGGTGTATCATATGTGATGGACGCTGACAAGGAGGATGTCTTCCTGTGCACAACGGAATGGTGGTGCCGGGAGTCACGTCTGTCGATCTGATTCCCTACCACCTCGCCTGGCTCGCCAAATACGGCTGCGTGCAGTTGGGGGGGACGTATCTACCCCAGGCAATACGTCGCAATCACAATCTCTTTAGACCGTATTTTCATTTTTGTCGTGACCCGCTCTGTGCAACACGGCCAGCGCACGTCAGCGCGCGAAATAAAACGCTAGGAAGAAAATAGAAATGATGTCTGGTGGTTAGGTTGGGGTGATACGTCCCCGAGCAATTTGCGCAGCGTGGTCCCAGGTCCAGCGCGTGTGCATGTCGTGGGCGGCGGCGGCGCCGCGGGCGCGGGCCTCGGTTGGGTGGGTGGCGACGTGGCGGAGTAGTGCCGCGAGGCGATCGGGATCGATGACCGCCCAACGGCCGTGGGTGCCGCGTTGGGGGAAGAACGTGGGGCAGTATGCGTCTTCCAGCGCGTCGACGGCCAGGGGATAGCTATTCGTGGCCGTCAGGTATGCGGTCGGGCCGCTGTAGAACGGCGCGATCACCGGAAGTCCGCAGGCCATCGCTTCGCAGATCGGGAGTCCCCAGCCTTCCGCCTTCGATGCGCTGACGAATGCGTGGGCGGAGTTGTAGAGTCGGGCCATCTCGGTGTCAGTGTGGAGTGGCGACTGGATCAACACGATGTGGCGGCGATTGCGCAATGCCAGCCGATCGATCTCCGCCGCGACGTTGATGCGTTGCAGCGCTGCGACGTGGCTCGTGAAGTGGCAGAGCAGCCAGACTGGGTTGTCGGGCGGGAACGCGCGATCGAACGCGCGGAGTAATTCCACCATCCCTTTGCGCGCCTCCCATTTGCCGACGGCGAGGAAACGGAAGCCTTCCAACGTCGCGAGTTCAGGGAGGGGTTCAAGGCCGGGACGAAAGATCGTTGGATCGACGCCTTCCGGAACGACGTGCACGCGTGCGGCATCGAGTCCGTGTTGTAACAATACGCTGCGGCCCCATGTGGTTGGGACCCAGACTTGGTCGAGTTGCGCCAGTTGATGGATGCCGGCTGCGGAGACGCGATCGGTCTCGAACACGGTGTAGCCAATGCGTGGGTGTCCGCCGAAGCGGTACATCTCTTCGGGGTAATCGAGGTTGATGGTCGGGGCCTGTAGATCGATCGTCTCCAGCCGCGCCAACATGGTGCCCCATGGCCCGGCCAGCAGTTCGTCGGAGAGCGGGCCGTATTTGGGGGCGAGGCAGACGGGGATCAGCCGGTCGAGTGCGGCCGAGAAGCGGCGCGCGTGCAGCGCATAGCCGGTGTGGCCGACAACATTGGCGAAGCAGTTGACGGTGCGCTCAGCTCCCGGCATAGGTGCCGCAAGCTATACGGTGGATTGATGACGTGCACAAACGACAAAAACGATTCGTGTTGGTCCCGCAGCGCTCGTCCCATCCTTGGGCTTTCGCCGATGGATGGGATCACGAATGCGCCGTATCGATTTATTGCGGCAAAGTATGGTCGGCCGGACGTCGTCTTTACGGAATTCGTCCCCGTCGCGGGCCTGATGCATGCGGCGACCCGTTTGCTGCTCGACTTCGAATATGCCGAAATCGAACGACCGGTGGTGGCGCAAGTCTATGGGAGCGATCCACAGGCCTTTTATGCCGTTGTGCACTTAGTGTGCGAACTTGGGTTCGACGGGATCGACATTAATATGGGCTGTCCGGCCAAGAACGTGGCCGGCCGTGGAGCGGGCGCGGGACTTATTCGTACGCCGAAGTTGGCGCAGGCGGTCGTGCGGGCAGTGCAGCGCGGGATCGCCGATTGGTGCGACGGGCAGGACGCTGTGCATGCGGGTGTGCCGGCGGAAGTCATGGCTGCGGCCGAGTCGGCGATCGCACGGCATCGCGCGGTGTGCGGTGGGGCGCGGCGGGCGATCCCCGTCTCGGTGAAGACGCGGATCGGATACGATTCGGTGGTGATTGCCGATTGGGTGCGGACGCTGCTGGAGGTAGAGCCGGCCGCAATCAGCGTTCATGGTCGGACGTTGAAACAATTGTACCGTGGCGCGGCGGATTGGGAGGCGATCGCGCTGGCTGCGACCCTCGTGCGGGGGACGACCACGCAGGTCCTCGGCAATGGCGATTTGACCGACGCCGCAGCGATTGTGGAGCGGTTGCAAACGACGGACGTGGCTGGCGTGTTGATCGGCCGCGCGTCGATGGGCAACCCATGGATTTTTGCGGCGGCGCGGGTGGGCATGGGGCGGGGCGATGCGCATGCGGTCGTCGAACCCACGCTGCCGCAACGATTCGCCGCATTGTTGGAGCACGCGGCGCAGTTGGAAACGTTCAATGCGGGCAATTCGTTTCCACACGTGTATCGCCTCGTGAAGCCGTATACGCACGGCGTGCCGGATGCCGCAGCGCTCCGAGCTGCGCTGATGGCCGCGCGCAGTGTGCGTGAAATGACTGTCGCCGTTCAACAATTCCTCGACGCGTGCGCGCTGACGCACGATCACTTGCGGGAGCAGCCGTCACTCGGGCACTGTGCGTCACCAGGAGAACCCGACGTACGCACGTAAGCACGTACGCACTTGCGCACGCATTTATGCACATCATCCTCGCATCCACTTCGCCGCGGCGCCGGGAACTCCTGGCGCGACTCGATATCGTCTTCGACGTTGTCGCTCCGGACGTCAATGAGGCGTTGCTCGTTGGGGAGTCGCCGCAACAAATGGCGGAGCGCTTGGCGCAATTGAAGGCCAATGCGGTGGCTGCGGAGCGTCCCGGGGCGATCGTGGTGGGCAGCGACACGATCGTGGTGTTGAACGAGGTCGTGTTGGGGAAGCCCGAGTCGCCGGCGGATGCGGAGCGGATGTTGACGACGCTGGCCGGGCGGACGCATGAAGTGATCACGGCCGTCGCGGTGTACGATCCGCGGACGCGGCATACCCATGTCATTGCCGAAGTGGCGTGGGTGCGAATGACGCGGCTCGACGCCGCTACGATTGCCGCGTATGTCGCCTCCGGAGAGCCGATGGACAAAGCCGGGGCTTACGCGGTGCAAGGCTTAGGTGGGCGCTTAATCGAGTCGATCGACGGCGACTACTTCGCCGTCGTCGGACTGCCGCTCCAGGCCACGGCGATGCTGTTGCAGCGCGTCGGACTGGTGATCACAACCGATTTGCATGCGCTGTATAAGGACGTTCGTACGCACGTTAAGAATTGACGTGCCGCAGGAAATATGGTGGATGACCGCGATCATGCCGGTTCCGATCTCACAACAGTGGCGCGTCGCCTCGTATGTCCTCAAGCAAAAGCTGACGGGACGGAAGCGCTATCCGCTCGTGCTGATGCTCGAACCGCTGTTCCGCTGCAATTTGGAATGCGCGGGTTGCGGCAAGATCCAATTCCCGGAAGAGACGTTGAAGAAGCGGCTGACCGTGGCGCAATGTCTCCAAGCCGCTGAAGAATGCGGCGCCCCGATCGTCAGTATTCCCGGCGGGGAACCGTTGATCCATCCCGAAATGCCGCAGATCGTTGAAGGCCTCATTCACCAGAAGCGGTATATCTATCTCTGCACCAACGCGATCTTGTTACAACGGAAGCTAGAACTCTTTACGCCGTCGAAGTTCCTCACCTTCAGCGTGCATCTCGATGGACTGCGCGAAGAACATGATCGCTCGGTCTGTCGCGCCGGGGTGTTCGACCAAGCCGTCGCGGCGATCCAGGCGGCGTTGGCCAAGGGCTTCCGCGTGACGACCAACACCACGTTGTTCGATGGCGCGGAGCCGGAACGGGTGCGGGAATTTTTCGACTTCCTGATGGATCTCAACGTCGAAGGCATGATGGTCTCGCCCGGCTATAGCTACGAAAAAGCACCCGACCAACAACACTTCCTGAAACGCGCGCGCACTAAGGAACTGTTCGCGCGCATCTTGCGAGGACGGCAGCAGAAAAAGTGGCGCTTCAACCAGTCGCCGCTGTTTCTGGAGTTTCTCCAAGGCACGCAAGAATACCAATGCACGCCGTGGGGCAACCCGACGTACAACGTCTTCGGATGGCAGCGGCCGTGTTATCTGCTCGGTGAAGGCTATGTGAACAGCTTCCGCGAGTTAATGGAAACGACCGAGTGGGATCGCTACGGCACCGGCCGCCACGAAAAGTGCGCCGATTGCATGGTCCATTGTGGCTACGAAGCCAGCGCGGTCGACGACACCTTTTCCTCGTGGCGCGGCTTCGCGAAGACCGTGCAACTGACGCTGGGCAGCGGCAAGGCCGCCCCGGATGTCCCGCCGCCGCCGTCAATCTATCAAAAGTCGGCTTGATAGCCTTCCTACGCCCTGTAGACGCAACTTTTCTATCGGGGCGCCGATAACACCGATACCCAGGAGGTCCTATGGCCGTGAGCGGAGTTCGTCATTCGGGATTTGTCCAGCGTGTCACGCAGTTGTTGGCGCCGGGGAAGAGTCCGACGCTGTTGGCCAAATTGCTGCAATCCCCGCGCGGGAGTCGTTACTTTAGTGAGCGGGTCCGGCAAGCACAGCCGCTGTACTGGGAAATACGCACAGATAATACGTGGAACATTAAAAAACGATACCCGAAACGATACCCGAAACGATACTCGGATGAGTTGCCTTTGGTACTAGCGGCTTCGGATGAATTGCCTTTGGTACTAGCGGCTCTAGTGCGGCGTCCCTCCTTCTACCAGCAGTTGATAAGGTTCCATGGTCAAGTCATGCGAGGAGAGTTCCGTGCCTCTGCCGGCGATGCGACGTCGCTCGCTGCCATATTCTTTGGGCACCCGAAGGATGTGCGCAGAGTGCTCCCAAAATATCTCAGAGCGCTTGGCGCGCGGATGTTGGTGGATATTCAGTTGGCGGAGCGGCGGGAGTTTGCGTCGCGGGAGAGAGCATTCGAGAACGCGGCGTCATCGCTCGATCAAACATTATTTCAAGTGGTGACGCGGGCCGAGGCCCTCCGTTGGTCGCAAGCCAATACCGATGTGCTGGCGGACGTCACAGCGATTGAGCGCTCTGCGGGCTTACGCGCTGGCCATCACATACTGGCGCTGCCACCCACTATCCGCACGTTGCGTGCTCGGGGCATGTGCGACATCCCCGATTTCTACCGGCGATTTTTGCAAGCCTATACCGACACAGTGCATGGGTTCGCGATCGTGGCAGGGCTTGTCGAGGCCCTCAAGGATTCCCCATCGTTGCTTGTGGCCTTAGAATTGGCTATGGACATGGCGTGGGAGTCGGGGTTGTCGCCCCAGGACAATTATTTCGATGACCTGGTGGACGCCGTGCGACGGATGGAGCTGGCCGGCGGCGATGGCACGGAACTGCGGGCGATCAAGGCCATGCCGGATATTGCATGGTCGAAAATAGGGATGATACGTCAGCTGCATGCGGATCAAGCATTGGAAGGTCATTCCTCCCGTGCCACTGGCCTATTTGTCGATTGGGGGATGGCTGTTTGGGATCATGTCCACTGGGGTGTGCCGTTGCCGGTCGTCACGGTGTGATTGATACGGAATCCCGTTTTCCGGCGCCAGCCGTTGGAAAAACGCCAACACCTCTTTTCTTTGTCCAGTCGCAGGGTTTACAACACGCTTCGCAATGCAGCGATCCCTCGCAACAGGATTTCCGGAGGTGTGAGGAATGCGCAGACGATGCGCAGGCCGTCGTCCATGTCATAGAAATAACCCGGATGAAAAAAGACGCCGTGGTCGCGCATCAGCGCGCAGAGCAGCGCGTCTTCGTCGGACCAACGTGTCGTTTCGAGACGGGCGGTGAGGTAAAAACCGCCGACGGGTTCTTGGCAGTGCACGTTCGGAATGGCGCGAAGGGCGGCGTATGCCGTGTCGCGGCGACGACGGACTTCCGCGACGAAATCGCACCGGAACGCGGCACTCTGTTCCAGTAAAGCGGGCAACGCGCGTTGGATCGGTTGGTGGACGGAGAGGAACGCGTCTGCAATCCGTGCGAGGTCGTCGAGCAGTCGGGGGAGTGTCGGGTCGATGCCTGTGGCGGCGATCCAGGAGAGCTTGAGTTGCGGCAGCGCGAGCAACTTGGAGATGCCGTTGAGCGTGAAGCAGCGCCATGGTGTGCCGACCGTGATGGTGCGCGGAAATGGGTCGGGGCCGAAATAGCATTCGCTGAAGACTTCATCGCAAATCAGCGCCACGCGATGTTTCGCGGCCAGCGCGATCAGGGCTTGTAACTCGTCAAGCGTGGCAACGCTGCCGGTCGGATTGTGCGGCGAGACGATCGCGATCGCGCGCGTCCGCTCGGTGATGCCGTCTGCGACGGAATCGAGATCGATTCGCCAGCCGCGAGTTTCGTCGAGGTGGTACGGGCACAGTTCGACATGCGCAACGCGGGCGATTTCGTCGAACAGCGGATAGCTGGGGCACGGCACGAGAATCTGGTCGCCCGGTTGGGTCAGCAGATCGCACACATAGCGAAACGATTCGCTGCTGCCGGATGTGAGCGTGATTTGCTCCGGCGGGACCATCGCGCCATGCGCGGCGTAATATCCGCTGATCGCCGCGCGCGCGTCCGGCGCCCCTTGCGGGTCGGGGGTGTAGTCGGTCGCGCGGCCGTGCGGGAGATAGCACGTGTCCAACAGCTCGGTCGGAAACGCGAGCCCATGCTCGGCCGGATTGCCGGAAAACAGCCGCTGCGGCGCCCGTCCCGCGGTGCACAGTGCGCGATAACATTGTTCGATGGGGTTGATGGTGGGGGGCGTCACTTTTCCATCAAATGGCACGCGACGGCGTGTTTGGGGGCGTATTCTTTGAGGGGCGGTTCGATGGTTTTGCAGTGCGGCATCACGTGGGGGCAGCGGGTGTGGAACGGGCAGCCGGACGGAGGATGCAGCGGGCTCGGGACGTCGCCGCCCAGTACTTGGCGTTGGCGTTTTACTTCGGCGGCCGGGTCGGGGATCGGGACCGCGGAGAGGAGCGCCTGCGTGTACGGGTGTTGGGCGCGGAGGTAAATGTCGTCGTATGATGCGAGTTCGACGATATGGCCCAAGTACATGACCGCGATAAAGTCGCTGATGTGGCGGACCACGGCTAAGTCGTGGGAGATGAATAAATACGTCAGATGGAACTGTTGTTTCAGATCGACCAACAAGTTCAGAATTTGCGCTTGAATGGAGACGTCGAGCGCGCTGACCGGTTCGTCGGCGACGATCAGTTTCGGATGCAGCGCCAGTGCGCGCGCAATGCCGACGCGTTGCCGTTGGCCGCCGCTGAATTCGTGCGGATAGCGCCGCACATAGCGCGGATTCATCCCGACGCGATGCAATAGGTCTTGCACGCGTTCTTGCAGTCGCCGGCCATGCGCGGCACGAAACGCGCGGAGCGGTTCGGAGACGATGTCGCCGACGGTCATGCGCGGATTTAACGAGGCGTAGGGATCTTGGAAGATCATTTGGAAGTCGCGCCGTTTCTGCCGCAGTTGCGTGGCGGAGAGGCGGCGGAGATCGACGCCGTCAAAGAGGATTTCGCCGCTGGTTGGCTTGATCAGATTCAAAATCGCGCGGGCCGTGGTGGATTTGCCGCAACCGCTTTCACCGACTAAACCGAGCGTGTGTCCGCGATGTAACGTGAAGCTGACGCCGTCGACGGCGCGGGCCAGCCCAAGCTGTTTGCGGAACACGACGCCTTGGCTGACCGGGAAGTGGACGCGGAGGTCGCGGACTTCAAGGAGTGTGGTTTTTTCCGATGGCGGTGTGGTGGTCATGCGTCGCTCGCTGCTGGGGTTGGGCGGGCCGTCACAGGACACGCGGCGCAATGATCGTGCCCCACTGCCACCAACGGTGGATTGTCGATCCGACACGCTGCCTCGACCAAGTCACAGCGCGGATGGAAGCGGCAGCCGGAGGGGAGGCGCAGCAGATCGGGAGGCTGTTCGCGGATTGGATGGAGTCGCCGATGCCGGGCTTCGTCCAGACGCGGCACCGAAGCGAGCAGCGCTCGCGTGTACGGATGCATCGGACGGTGGAAGAGTTGTGCGGTGGGGCTAAGCTCCACGATTTGGCCGGCGTACATCACGGCGACTCGCTGCGCACAGCCGGCCACCACGCCTAAGTTGTGTGAGATGAAAATGATCGCCATCCCGAATTCGCGTTGCAGTCGTTGCAGCAGTTCGAGGATCTGCGCTTGAATGGTGACGTCGAGCGCGGTGGTCGGTTCATCGGCAATCAGTAGCGCCGGTCGACAGAGCAGCGCCATCGCGATCATGACCCGCTGCCGCATCCCGCCGCTGAATTGGTGCGGGTAGTTGTGGATGCGGCGCGCCGGATCGGGGATGCCGACCAACTCCAACATTTCTAACGCTTGGCGCAGCGCTTGCCGTGACGTGGCGTTGCGATGCACTTCCAAGACTTCGGTCAGTTGTCGCGCCACGCTGAGGAACGGATTGAGTGAGGTCATCGGGTCTTGGAAGATCATCGCGATTTGGTTGCCGCGCAAGCGGCGCAACTCCGCCAACGGGAGGCGCAGCAGATCGCGGCCTTGAAAGCGCGCGGCGGTGCCGCTCACATGTCCCGGCGGTTGCGGGATGAGGCGCAGCAACGAGAGATTCAGCACGCTCTTCCCGCTGCCGCTTTCGCCGACGATCCCGAGCGTCTCGCCCGCTTCGACCGTGAGCGAGACGCCGTCCACCGCGCGAATCACCCCTTCGCGGGTCCGGAATTCAGTCCGTAAGTTGTCGACTTCAAGCAAGGGCATAGGTTTAACGGATACGGCAAAGTGCAAAATGCAAAATATCCAATGCAAAATGGCGGAACCGGGTCCACCCATTTTGCTTTTTGATATTTGCATTTTGCATTTTGCATTTCCCTTTCAGTCTTTCCTCATCCGCGGATCCAACGCATCTCGTAATCCATCGCCTAAAAAGTTCAGCGCCAACAACAGCAGGAACATGACCAAGCTTGGGCAAATGATCATCCACGGATACAGATCCATCGCTTGCGCGCCGTCGGCGGTGAGCGAACCTAAGCTGGCCATCGGGGCCTGGACGCCGAGGCCGAGGAAACTCAGGAACGCCTCTTCCAAGATGATGCGCGGGATCGTCAGCGTCATGTAAATGGCCACCGGCCCCAACGTGTTCGGAATGATGTGCCGCCAAATGATGGTCCGCTTCCGCAAGCCGATTGAAAACGCCGCTTCGATGAATTCCTTGTGCCGCAGGCTGAGGACTTGTCCGCGCACGATTCGCGACATGGTCAACCACTGCACGGCGCCGAGCGCCAAAAAGAGATTGATGATATTGCGACCGAAAATGGTCATCAGGATGATCACGAAAAACATGTACGGCAGGCTGTACATGATGTCGACGAAACGCATCATGGCGTAATCGAGCGTGCCGCCGACGAATCCTGCGGTGGCGCCCCACAACACGCCGATCATCAGGCTGACCACCGTGGCCACGCATCCGACCGCCATGGAGATGCGCAGTCCGAACAGGCAGCGCGTGAACAGGTCGCGGCCCAAGTCGTCGGTGCCGAACCAATGTTGCCAGCTCGGGCCTTGGCCGATTTGGGTGAAGTCGATTTGGTCGAATGCGTACGGCGCGATCCACGGCGTGATGATCGCCAGCGTTGCGAAGAGCGCGACCAAGAAGAGGCTGATCACGGCCATCCGATTGCGCCGCAGTCGGTACCATGCGTCTTTCCAAAGACTCGAGCCGTGCTCCAGCGCCTCGGGATTGGTGGCGATCTCGGCCTCGGCAATGCTCTCTGCAGCGTGTTCCGTCATGCCTTCCGCATCCTGGGGTCTATGACGTGGTACAAAATATCGACGGCGAGGTTGCACAGCAAAATCAACGCACTGAAAAAAACCACCATCCCGAGTGCGACGGTGTAATCGCGATTGATGGCGCTTTGAATGAAGTGGCGGCCGAGTCCGGGGATGTTGAACAATTTTTCCACGACCAGTGAGCCGGACAACAGGAACGCAGTTGCGGGGCCCAAATACGACACGACCGGCAGCAAGCCGCCGCGCACGACATGGCGCAAGACGATCACGCGTTCGCGCAATCCCTTGGCGCGCGCGGTGCGAATGTAGTCTTGGTTGAGCACTTCGAGCATCCCGCCGCGCGTCAGGCGCGCGATCGACGCGGCGTAATAGGAACCGAGCGTGAACGCGGGCATTAAATAATAACTCCAGCCTTCCCAGCCGGCGACTGGGAGGAGGCGGACTTTGAGGCCGAATATGAGTTGCAGCAACGGTCCGAGCACGAAGTCGGGGATCGAGACGCCGACAATGGCGAAGGCCATCGCGCCGTAATCCCAACGCGTGTTGTGATGGAGTGACGCGACGACGCCCATCGTCAGGCCGATGCCGACGGCGACCAGCAGCGCGAAACCGCCCAGTTGCAACGTGACCGGGAGGCCGTCGCGGATCAGTTCGTTCACCGAACGGTCGGCGTAGCGATACGACGGGCCTAAATCGCCGCGCAGGACACCCGACGTGTAGCGGAGGTATTGCCGGAACAACGGTTCGTCCAAATGGTACTTGCGCTCGATATTGCGCATGATTTCCGGCGGGATCGGGCGTTCCTTGTCGAACGGGCCACCAGGCGCGAGCCGCATCAGGAAGAACGCGAGGGTCATGATCACCCAGAGGACGCCGACAGCACCAAGTAGTCGTTGCAGGATAAAAGTCAGCATGTTAGGGACCCAAGCTTCAATCGTGCCTGTTCATTAATGTCAAGGGCAGAACATTGTTTCTCGCTCATAAGGAGGTCTGAATGTTGCGTCGTTGCGCTCCCGTGTTCCGTAGTTTCCTCATCGTCGCCGTGTTGCTCGTCGTTTGCGCGGCGTGCTCCAAAAAACCCGCAGCCCCTACATCTGCACCGAGCGGCGCGACTGCGACGGCGCCGGCCCAGAAGGTCGAGCCGACCGGCGAACGGATCTTGAATTTTCACAACCTCTACGAACCGGAATATCTCGATCCGGGGATGATGAGCGGGCATTACGAACACAACATCGGGGCTTCGTTATTTGAAGGCCTGCTGGAACTCGATCCGAAGGACTCGGCGAAGACGGTGCCAGGCGTGGCTGAACGGTATGACGTCTCGCCCGACGGCACCGTTTACACCTTTCATCTCCGCAAAGACGCGCAATGGTCCGATGGCAAGCCGGTCACGGCGTACGACTTCGTCTATTCCTGGGAACGCGTCTTAAACCCGAAGACCGCATCCAGTTACGCCTTCATTCTGTACTACATAAAAAATGGGAAGGCGTTTAACACCGGCGTCCTGACCGATCCGGCGCAGCTGGGGTTGAAGGCGGTCGATGACGCCACCTTCCAAGTGACGTTGGAACACCCGACGACGTATTTCCCCTCGCTCACGGCGTTCCATAGTTATCGCCCGGTCCCGAAGGCCGTGGTGGAACAATTCGGCAGCGAATGGACCAAGCCGGAACATATGGTCTCCAACGGCGCGTTCATGTTGAAGACCTGGGTTCCGAACAAAGAAATCCTGACGATCAAGAACCCGCGCTATTGGGATGCGGCCAACGTGAAGCTCGCGGGCGTACGATTCCTGCCGATCGAAGACCGCGAGACGGCCTTCAAGATGTACGAAGCCGGCCAACTCGACGTGGCGTGGGAATTGCCGCCGGTCAAGGTGCCTTCGCTGCTGGGACGCCCCGACATGGTCGCGGCGCCGCACTTGGCCACCTACTACTATCGGGTCAATGTCACGAAGCCGCCCTTCGACAATCCGAAGGTCCGGCAGGCCTTCGCGCTCGGCATCGACCGCAAGACGTTGTGTGAACAATATCTGAAGAACATCGAGATCCCGTCGTCGAGCTTTACGCCCGCCGGACTAGGCAACTACGTTCCGCCGCAGGGTTGGGATTTTAATCCAGCCGCCGCGAAACAATTGCTCACCGAAGCCGGTTACGCGGATCCGAGCACCTTCCCCGCAGTCACGTTGCTCTACAACACCGATGAAAAACATAAACTGATCGCCCAAGTCGTCCAACAGATGTGGAAGGAACATTTGGGCATCAGCGTGACGCTGCAGAACGAAGAGTGGAAATCGTATCTGAAGACGATGGAACAATTGAATTACCAAGTCGTTCGCTCGGCGTGGGTCGGCGATTACTCCGATCCGTCCACGTTCCTCGAACTCTACACCAGCACCTCGGGGCAAAATCAGACCGGGTGGAAGAACGCCGAGTTCGACAACTTAGTCATGCAGGTTTCGAAGACGGCCGATCCGAATCAGCGGAATGTCCTGATGCAACAGGCCGAGTCGCTGTTGCTCAAAGAGGCGCCGGTGTTGCCGGTCTACACCTACAAGAAGCATATGTTGGTGCGGCCGTACGTGAAGGGGTTTTACCCCACGGTGCAAGATCTCCACCCGATGAAGTTCGTCTCGCTGGAAGGTCCCACCGCGACGGCACAGCAGTAAACGCTTCCCTCTCCCTTTGGGGAGAGGGCCAGGGTGAGGGGGAGATGAGGATGTCGCGTCGATCGATTTGTGCGCCGCTCTTTCTAGCCGTGTTGAGTTTGGCGGCCTGCGCGAAGAAACCCGCACCACCGGCAGTCGCCACAGCGCCGGTGTCGACTGCAGCTGCGTCACCAACGAGTGACCGGTATCTGGAATTCTTCAATCTCGCTGAACCGGAATATATCGATCCCGGCATGGTGAGCGGTCAACCGGACGGCAATGTCGTGCGGGCGTTGTTCGAAGGTCTGCTCGAATACGATCCGAAAGATTCCGGCAAGCACGTCCCTGGTGTCGCGGAAACGTACGATCTCTCTCCGGACGGACTCGTCTATACGTTCCACTTGCGGAGTACGGCCAAATGGTCGGACGGGAGTCCGCTTACCGCGCAAGACTTTCTCTATTCGTGGGAACGGGTGTTGAATCCGAAGACCGGGGCCCCCTACGCATACATTTTTTACTACATCAAGAACGGGCGCGCCTATAACACCGGCGCCCTGACCGATCCGGCGCAACTCGGCTTCAAGGCGCCGGATGCGCACACCATCCAAGTCACGCTGGAACACCCGACGCCATTTTTTCCGCAATTAGTCCGCTTTGAGGCCTATCGCCCGGTGCCGCAGCGGGTCGTCGAACAATTCGGCACCGAATGGACCAAGCCGGAGCACATCCTCTCCAACGGCGCCTTCACGATGCAGACGTGGGTCCCGAACAAAGAGATCACGGTCGTCAAGAATCCCCACTACTGGGACGCGGCCAACGTGAAACTGCCCGGTGTGCGCCTCCACCCGATCGAAGACAAAGAAACGGCCTTCAAGATGTACGAATCGGGACAGCTCGACGTGGCGTGGGAACTGCCGGCGGTGAAGCGGGCCTCGCTGCTCGAGCGGCCGGATATGGTCACCGGGCCGTATTTGGCGAGTTACTTTTATCGGATGAACGTCACGCAGCCGCCGCTCGACAATCCGAAAGTGCGCCAGGCGTTGGCGATGGCGATCGATCGCCAGGCCTTGGCGGAGCAATATCTGCAAAAAACCGAAATCCCGTCTACGAGCCTGACGCCGCGCGGCTTAGGCGACTATGTCCCGCCGCCGGGCTGGGACTTCAATCCGGCGGAGGCGAAGAAGTTGCTCACCGAAGCGGGATATCCCGACCCGAGTGCGTTTCCGCCGCTGACGTTTACCTACAACACCGACGACAAACACAAACTCGTGGCGCAAGTGGTGCAACAGATGTGGAAGCAACATCTCGGGATTCAGGTCACGCTACAGAACGAAGAGTGGAAAACGTATCTGAAGACGATGGATCAGCTCCATTACCAGATCATCCGCGCCGGCTGGATCGGCGACTATGTGGATCCGACGACGTTTCTTGAACTCTTCACTAGTACTTCCGGCAATAACCGCACTGGATGGAAAAACGCCGAATTCGACGGCTTGATCGCGCAAGTGACGAAAGAGCCCAATGTCGCGCACCGCAATGAATTGATGCAACAGGCCGAGGCGTTATTATTGCGCGAGGCGCCGATCATCCAAATGTTCACGTATAAGAAAATGATGCTGATCCGCCCCTATGTAAAAGGGTTCTATCCCACGCTGCTCGACATCCATCCGCTGAAGTTCGTCTCGCTGGAGGGGACGGCGACCGCGCGGCAGTAGCATCTGACCCTCACCCTCCGCCTCCGGCGGATCCCTCTCCCCGTCGGGGCGAGGGGAATGTCTCCCTCTCCCTTTGGGGAGAGGGCTGGGTGAGGGGGAGCGCAGCAAGTGAAGTCAAACCTACTCGGACCCTCACCCCCCGCCTGCGGCGGGACCCTCTCCCCGTCGGGGCGAGGGGATAATAAGGAAGTCAAACCTACTCAGGCAACATTTCCAACAATCTGCCGATACTGTATGGGCAATGGCCGACCGAATCGAAACCTTGCGGGCAGTGTTGGTGGGTGTCGGGATGCCCGCCGAGGCGTTGGCGAATTCGACTGCCGTCTATCAGGCCGCGCTGGATGTCGCGCTCGATGAGATGCAGCAACAATATCATGCCGTGATCGACGGCCGTCGCTGTGCGGCCCCGCTGCCAGCGCCGATTACCGAACAGCTGCAGTCTTTGGCCATTCCGTTGCCGATGATCGTGACCGCACCGGTTGTTCCTCAATCCGACGCGATTCGCTGGGCATTGGCGCTGGCGGAGCGACAGCCGCACGATGTCGTCGGCATGCATCAAGTCGTGACCGAGGTGTGGGACGTCGCGTTCTATGGCGGCCGAACGAACGTTCCGCCGTCCGAGGCCGTTTCGGGGGCCGCTGCGTTGCGTAACGGCGTCGGCGACTGCTTCGCGTTCGGCAGTTTGTATTTCGCGGCCGGACGGCTCGCGGGCATCCCGATCCGCAACGTGGACCTGCTGCACGATATGCACGGTCCGCGCGATCATCTGCTGTTGGAAGTCCAGCGGGAATTTTTCGATCCCGCCGGATTTCCTTGGGGGAAGACACCGCTGAATATCGCGATCGTGCAGGGCGCTGCCGGCCTGGTCGCGTACGCCCTCTATAATGAAGTCCAGCACGGCCGCTGTGTCACGGCGGAGCAGCCGGAAACATGCGCCCATGATCGTTTACAACTGGCACTCGAGTTCGATCCCGAGAATTACCGCGTCCACCACGCGCTCTCCCAGCTCTACGCGACCGAGGCGCTCCGAGACGGTGACTTGCGGCTGGCCCATCTGCAGCAGAGTTTTTGTCGCCAACCCGATTACGAGCCGGCCCGCGCGGATGTGGAGGCGATTCGCGCGCTGGCCGGCGTCAATCCATTTGTCTGTGAATAAGCGACGTTCTGGTATTATTTGTCGGTCCCGACTGCCTTGGTTGGCTGTTGTTTGGCGCGCGCGGCGGCCCAGGCGGAACGGATCAGCGTGAAACCCATGCTTTTGCCCCCACTGCCGCCAGCATAAGTTCTGTTAACCAAATCGTCTCGTTCCGCGCCCCTCGCCAGATCACGCGCCTTCGTGATCAATTTTGAGACCTGGCCCCAATCCGCTCCGGCCTTGGCCTGTTCCATCGCCTGGTTCATCAAGAGATTGTAGCGACATTCGGCGCGAAGGCTGCCCA
Organism: Deltaproteobacteria bacterium; assembly: GCA_016210045.1. Lineage (NCBI taxonomy): Bacteria > Pseudomonadati > Myxococcota > Myxococcia > Deltaproteobacteria bacterium. Next base: position 25,105 of record JACQUX010000016.1, read on the forward strand.
TCGTGTCAGCGTAATCGTTAAAACTGCCATCATCCTTTTCCGTCTGGATCCCGAACTCTTTTCTGAAGGCCGCATCTTCCTTGTCAAACGCGGCCAAATCGCCTTTTTGCATGGCCGCCGTGGCTCGTGCGCGATACGAATCAAAGAGGACCCTGTTGAGGTCACCCGCCAGCGGCGTGGCGCCATTTTTTCCCTGTGCCACGCCATGAGCCCTCTTCGCGGCGTCTAGCGCGGCACGTGGGTCCTCGCCACGGTCTGCCTGGAATTGCCCATTCACCAACTGTCGCATTGCCTCCGCGCCCGCTTTGAGATCAGGTTTTTTCTCGCCGAGATACCGTTCTTTGGCCGCCGTCCCCAGGCCATCCTCGACTGAGACCGTTTTGGAACTTTGTACATCGCCCTGACCATCCAGCTCCTGCACGGTCGCAGTATCTTTGTCGTCGAGTTTCCCATTCCCATTCGCGTCTTTGAAACAGATGTTCAAGTTGCGATGGTGCGACGGCGTGTTGATGCAAGCTTCACTGCGACTGATCGGCGGGGCCATAGTTTTCTCCTCGTTAATGGTTCGTATAATGTATCGGAACCGCCGCGAGGCAGAGTTGTGTGCTGGGTTAAGCGATGGATCTGCAAGGCTGAATTGGTGACTGGTGGCTGGGGACAAAACGCGCGGTGCGGTTTGATCATCACCCGAATTAGAAGTCAGCAATGCGCCATTTGGATAAAAAAACGGCACCCAACCACTGCTGGATGCCGCTTTCCCTTCGGTGGAGCAGAGCGGGATCGAACCGCCGACCTCCACGTTGCGAACGTGGCGCTCTCCCAACTGAGCTACTGCCCCTCTATCCTGAAGCTTTGGCGTTGCTATTATGCCGGGCGGGCCTTGTCAAATACTCGTGCCAAGCAGCTCACCGTTCCCTGCCGGCCCAGCGGTAGAGCAGCGCGCCGACGATCAGCATGACCGGGAGCGCGATGTTGTAGACCAGGCCGAGCGGCGATTGCGGGAGCGGCGGCGCGACCTTCAGCAGGTACTCGCGATACGTCCCAACGTGGTAATACTGGTCGAAGACCGGCGCGATGATGACGAGGCTGAGCAGTCCGCACATGAAGACATAGCCCCACGGTTTGCGCCCCTCGCTGCGCACTTTGACGCCGCCGGCGAAGCCGAGGCGGAAAAAGAGATAGTACGCCAACAGTCCGCCCGCCAACATAATGACCCGGGCCGGCGGCGACCATTCCGACGGACGCAGCATGTACATCCACATCCAATCGGGGAACCACCAGTAGCTGATCCCGACGGCGATGTTGAAGATCGTGACCACGACCATCCCCGCCCAAAACGCGCGCGATTTGAACGCCGCGCGGGTGTCAGTGACGATCGGTAGCGCGCACGCGAAGAGATAGCCGAGAAAGAGCAAGAACGGTGGGTCGACGATGAACGTGAGCAGCATAGTGCCTCCGCATGGGGTTAAATCCAGCCATTCGTTTCATACCAACGGACGGTTTCGATCAGTCCAGTCTTTGCATCCGGATACCGGCATTGGAAGCCGAGGGCCTTGAGTTTTTCGTTCGAATACCAATGATCCACGCCGAGCAATTTCACGGCCTGGGTCTCGATGACCGGTGGTTGTCTGGTGATCCGGGAAAGTTGACGCATGCAGAAACCCGCGATGTATGCGAGTTGGCGAACCAGCCAGATCGGGATCGGCATCACCCAATACGCGCGATAGCCACGGGCCCCGGCCACGATGCGGATCACTTCGGCCAAGCTGTACGCCGAGTCGTCGACGATGTTGTACGCCTCGCCGATGGTGTCGTCGCGCTGCGCCAGAAAAATGGCAGCGTTGCAAAGGTCATGTACGTGGGTAAAGGGGACTCGCGCCGTGAAATTGCGGGGAATGCGCGGACGCCGCGTCTTGGCGAACGTGGTGATCATTTGGCCGCCGCCGTAGACGCCGCGCGGCCCGTAGACGGTGAACGGTCGGACGATGCTGGCGCGCAAGCCTAAGAACCGATGCATGTCGAAGACGAGTTGTTCCTGTTGCCACTTCGAACGGAGATACCGATTGACCGGCGCCGCCTTGCCGCGCTCGTCGATCGGATATTGCAACCGTTCTCCAGGCGCCTTGGTTTCGTAAATGCCGCCCGCTCCCCAGACAACGATCCGCGCGTGGCGCCGATGGGCGATGATCGCTTCGGCCAGATTCCGCGTCGCCTCGACGTTCACGAGATGGAGCAGTTCCCACGGCGCGGTGTAATTAAACACGCCGGCGATGTGAAATACGTAGTCGACGTCGCGGACTAACGCGGGGATCTGCTCCAATTGCGTGAGATCGGCCGGCACGACTTCAACACCGGATTGGCGCAAAATGCTGGGGAAACGGCCCCGGACGCGATCGTCCGTTTGGAGCGATTGCGGCAGATCGGTGGCGCGGACGCGGTGTCCGACTCGGAGCAAGGCCTCGACCATATGGCTGCCGATAAATCCGGACGCCCCGGTCACGAGACTCAAGAGTTGCTCGGCCATGGGAGCGACTGTATAGCGCTGCATGGACGCACTGTCAAAATAATGGAGTAAGGGCAGCTTCGCTTGAGCGGAGCTGTGGCCCGCGGTAGTAATGACCGCGACGCGACCGAGTAGGGAGCGTTGCGCACGAAAGGATGTTGGATGAGTGTCTTGTTGCCGCCGGAAGTGCTGGCTCCGGAGATTGCAAGTGTCGGGGCCTTGGCGTTGCCGTGGTTTAATGCCGCGCCGACGTCGTTGCAGGCGCTGCGAGGAAGTGTCGTCTGCGTCGATTTCTGGGATTATACCTGCGTGAATTGTATCCGCACGTTGCCGTATTTGCGCTTGTGGCACGATCGCTACGCTGCGCATGGATTGACGATCCTCGGCGTGCATGCCCCAGAATTTCCATTCGCCCACGAACAGCGCAACGTGGAGCGCGGCATTGCGGAGTTTGACCTCCGGTACCCGATCGTGCTCGACAACGACTACGCGATTTGGCGCGCGTTCGAGAATCAATATTGGCCGGCGAAGTACTTAATCGATGCCCACGGCTATCTGCGCTACGCCCATTTCGGCGAAGGCGCGTATCAAGCGACCGAGGTCGCGATCCAGACGTTGCTGCAGCAGCGCGATCCGGCATTCACGCCGCCGTCCGTGTTATCGCCGCTGCGCGAAACGGATGGGAGCGGCGCCGTTTGCTACCGCGTCACACCAGAATTGTATTGCGGGTATCGGCGCGGACGCTTGGGCAATACGGAAGGGTTTCGCGCGGACGCGGAGCAGCGATTTGTCGCCACGGCGGCACGAGAAGAGGGAAGGTTATATGTGGACGGTATTTGGCAATGCGGACCGGAATCGCTGACGTTTCGGTCCCCGCAGGGCGACTCGGTTGCCGGGTCGCTGCGCGTATCGTATCGGGCCGTTGAAGTGAATCTGGTGCTCCATCCAGGAACAAACGGTGGTGCGCTGGAAGTGTGGCAGGACGACGCGCCGCTGGCGGCAGATGTGGCCGGCGCGGATGTGGCGATCACTGCCGGTCAGGCGCGTGTCGCGGTCACGACCCCTCGCATGTATGCATTGATCAAGAATCCCACGTACGGCGAGCACACGTTGGAACTCCGCACCACCACGCCGGGTCTAGCGGCGTATGCGTTCACGTTTGTGAGTTGTTGTGTGCAGAGTTAATCTGTGGCTCGCCGGTGATTGTGGTAATCGCCCATGTGGCGTGTTCACGGATCAGCGGTTCCGGGTCGTGGAGCGCGCGTTCCAAGGCCGGGAGGGCTTGCGGATCGCGGCTGTTGCCGAGCGCCACAGCGACGTTGCGCAACAAGCGGCGGCGTTTGATGCGTTTGATCGGCGAGTCGCGGAAGCTTTCACGAAACGTCTCGTCGGTGAGAGCCAGCAACTCGAGCAGCGTCGGATTGAGGTTTGCGGCGCGCGGCTGAAACGCAGGCTCCGGAGTCGGCGTCGCGAAGCGATTCCAGGGACAAACCGCTTGGCAGAGGTCGCACCCATAAATGTGGTTGCCGAGTAATGGGCGCAATTCGACGGGGATCGAGCCCGGATGTTCGATCGTGAGATATGAGATGCAGCGCCGCGCATCGAGTTGATACGGCGCAATGATCGCGCGCGTCGGACAGATATCGAGGCAGCGGGTGCAGGTACCGCAGTGCCCGAGGGACGTAGGACGTAGGACGTGGGACGAAACTGCTTCCGCTGTTTCGTCCTTCGTCCCAGTGACCGAAGGGAGCGGACGTCCGTCGTTCTTCGGAGGTGGGAAGGTGGGCGCACATTCTATGTCAGTCACCGTTGTTAAGATCTCCCCGACAAACAGCCACGAGCCGCGTTGCGGGTCGATCAAGTTGGTGTGTTTGCCTTGCCAACCGAGTCCGGCGTGCGCGGCCCACGGTTTTTCCATGACTGGGCCGGTGTCGACGTAGGCCACGCCTTCGGCTTCCGGGTCTTGCGTCTGGATCCACGCCAGCAGTTGTCGCAGTCGTGGGAGCATCACGTCATGATAGTCGTCGCCCCACGCGTAGCGGGAGATGCGGCCGCGCAGCGGATCGTCGGTTTGCGGATGTGGCGTGTAGTAATTCAGCGTGACGGAAATGATCGAGTGCGCGTTTGCGAGGATGCGGCGTGGATCGGCGCGTCGGTCCGCGTTGCGGGCCATCCAGGCCATTTCGCCGTGGCAGCCGTCGCGGAGCCAGGTGTCGAGTTGTGCGGCCCAAGAGGGGGATGCGGAGATCGGGGCAACGCCGCAGGTGGTGAAACCAAGTTGTTGGGCGGCAGAGCGGAGCTCGTCGACGGTCGGCATAAGGGCATTTCAAAATGCAAAGTGCAAAATGCAAAGTGCAAGATGGCGGAGCCATGTAGCACCACATCTGCTCATGATCCGGCTCCTTGCAGCAATGCTTCCGCCGCGCGGCGACCCACGGCTGCGGCACAGGTGACGCCGTGCCCGCCGAGGCCGGCGATCCAATAGAAGCGGGGGAACTGCGCGTCCCAGCCGAGCAAGAAATGCCGATCCGGTGTGAAGGTGCGGAGTCCCGTCCAACCGCGGGCGAATGGCAATCGCGCGAGTGCGGGCATGCGATGCGCGAGTTTTTCTTGCAATGCGCCGCGCTGGTACGGATCAACGGCGTCGTCGCTGTCGGCTGCGGCTTCAGTTTCGTCGCAGGGACTCATCAGCGCGCCGCCACCTTCGGGGCGAAAATAGCAGTGATGTTGGTCGTCCCAAACGAACGGCCAATCGGGGCGGATGAGCGGGGTCGGTTCCGTGATAAACAAGTGGCGGCGATACGCCGTGAGTCCGTGATTCGGCAGGCCCGCCAGCCCTGCGACGTGACCGGCCCACGCGCCGGCGGCGTTGACGACGACCCGGGCCGTGAGCGCTTCCTCGCCGGCCTTGAGGAGAAACCCTTCCGCCGTCTCGACGATCAGCCGGACCGGCGCGTTGGTGATCAGTTGGGCGCCGCGTTGGGTGGCCGCGCGGAGGAAGCCGTGCAACAGCGCGTCGCTGTCGACGATCCCGTCGGTCGGTGTCCAGACGACCCGTTCGTCGTCGCGCAACTGCAGCACCGGCACGCGGGCCATCGCTTCGGCGCCGCGAATGAGCGTGGCCTGCATGCCAGTGTGGTGTGCGGCTGCGACGGCGCGTTCGGTGTCCGCGATGCGCGCCGGATCGAGCAAGATCATCGAGCCGACGGCGCGGATCAGCGGATGGGGGGCAATCTCCGCCGGCGGGGCATAGAGGAAATGCGTGCCTTCGACGGCGAATGGATGGAACGCGGGATCGAGCGTGAATTGGCGCGCCATTTGCGCGTTGCGGCCAGATGCGGCCATCCCGGCGGATGGTGCTTGTTCCACGACGACGACATCATGGCAGCCTTGGGCGGCGAGGAAATACGCGCATGCCGCCCCCGCAAACCCGGCCCCGATGATGACAATGTCGGCGTGTTGCATGGAATCGCGTCGTATGCCGAATCCCGACCCAGGTCAATGCAGTCGGCACCTAAATCATCGCAGCGGGGACAGGTACCTTGCGATGCCCGAAAATAGCGGATCGCAAGGTACCTGTCCCCGCTGCGATGTACTTGCGGAGGTGGGGTTATGGGGCAATCAAACTGCAGCCGCCTTCGGTGGGGGCGGCGGGGGATTCGGTGCTGGCCGGGGGTGCCGCAGGGGTTTCCCCGGTTGTGCTGGTTGCGATCGCCGTTTGATCATCCGACACGTCGCACGCGTCGCCGAAGCCGTCTTGATCGGCGTCGGCCTGCGTTGGATTGTCGCGCAGCGCGCAGTTATCCTCTTCATTGGCCAGTCCGTCGCCGTCGCGATCGGCGTCGCAGTCGTCGCCGTTTCCATCGTCGTCGGTGTCTTCTTGCGCGGTGTTGCCGATGAACGGGCAGTTGTCTGCGCCGTTGCCGACGCCGTCGGCATCGGTGTCATCCGCGTGACCGATGCCGTCCGCGCACGCGTCGCCGATTTTGTCGCCGTCGCTGTCGAGTTGATCGGCGTTCTGATCCCACGGGCAGTTGTCGAGCGCATCCGCGCGGCCATCGTTGTCGTCGTCTGCGTCGCACGCGTCGCCGAAGATGTCGCCGTCGGTGTTCAGCTGTTCTAAGTTGGGCATGAGCGGACAATTGTCGACTCCGTTCGGCACGGTGTCCGCGTCGCTGTCGTTCACGGCGTCACAGGCGTCGCCGGCTCCGTCGAGGTCGGCGTCGGCTTGGCTGATATTGGCCACGTTCGTGCAATTATCGTGGTCATCCGGCACGCCGTCGCCGTCGTCGTCCGTGTCGCAGGCGTCGCCGAACAGATCGGTGTCGCTGTCGAGTTGGTCGGCGTTGGCGGTTGACGGGCAGTTGTCGTCCTCGTCGTCCGTGGCGTCACCGTCGTCGTCCGCGTCGCAGACGTCGCCGGAGGCGTCGTCGTCGGCGTCGAGTTGATCGGCGTTGGCCGCGGTGACGCAGTTGTCGGTTGTATCCGCCACGCCGTCGCTGTCGGTGTCCACGCCTGCGTTATCGCACATATCGCCGATGCCGTTGCCGTCGCCGTCCGTTTGGTCCGGATTCGAGACGTCCACGCAGTTGTCGGTGTCATCGGCCACGCCGTCGTCGTCGACATCGTTGTCGTTGACGGCATCGCAGACGTCGCCCAGTCCGTCGGCGTCGCTGTCGAGTTGATCGGGATTGCTGGCCAGCGGGCAATTGTCGGCTACGTCGGCATCTCCGTCGTTGTCGTCGTCGGGATCGCACGGATCACCGAGTGTGTCTGCGTCGGTGTTCAGTTGGGCGGCGTTGCCGGTGAGCGGACAATTGTCGGACGCGTCGGCGATGCCGTCCGCGTCGTCGTCGCTGTCGCAGACGTCGCCGAGTTTGTCGCCGTCGGTATCGAGTTGGTTCGCGTTAGCCGTGAAGGGGCAATTGTCGGCCGCGTCGAGCGCGCCGTCGTTGTCGTCGTCGCTGTCGCAGGCGTTGCCGGTTTTATCGCCATCGGTGTCGTCCTGTTTGACGTTCGGGCTCAGCGGACAATTGTCGGATGTATCCGCGACCGTGTCGCCGTCGTCGTCGCTGTCGCAGACGTCACCGAGTTTGTCGCCGTCGGTGTCGAGTTGGTTCGCATTTTTCGTGGTCGGGCAATTGTCGGTCGCGTCGCTGATGCCGTCCTGGTCCGTGTCGGCGGGGAGCGCGTCGTCGGACAAATTCGCGGGATCGGTTTCGCCGGCGTCTTTCACGCAGTTGTGATTCGCGTCTTCGGCGCCATTCGCTTTGCCTCCGGCATCGTAGTCCTTGGCCCAGCCGCCCGCCGTCAGGTCGGTCCACCACGTGGCGGTCGCACAGGCCGGCACGGCGGCAAAGAAATTCGGCTGACTCGTCGGCTGGAAATTCGCGGCAAACTTGGAAGTGTTCTTATTCGCGTCGTAGGCGAGCGCGGTGTAATTGTATCCGGGATGAAAATTGTCGACGCTAATGCCGCTGAGCGTGAATGTGCCGCCGGCCACATTGGCGGTCGTGACGAGCGCCGCCCCTTGCGGCACCGCGGGAAACGCGGTGTCGGCGCGGAACAGCGCGACTTTCGTGACGGTCGCCCCGGTCGTGCCTGAAATGCTCCACGTTTGGTTCGCCGCCAGAGTCGCGCTGGTTAGCACCGGCGCCGCTAAGCTCTTATTCCCCGAGTTGGCCAACAGGATAGGGAATTGGCTGATGCCCGCAAACGTCGTGGCGTCGAGCCAATTGCCGGTTCCGGTGATGATAGTAACGCCGGTTTTGCTGGTGCTGAAATGGTCGTTTTGCAGTGTCGTATTGGAACTGCCGGCGATTTGGAGAATGGTCGAATCCGGGTGGCTCAGCTGCACATGGCGCAGTGTGGTGCCCGACTTCGTCAATTTGAAGAGCGGAATATTCGCGCCGAGATTTCCGGTGATCCGGACTTTGCCGCTCCCATCCGCGCCGAATTGCCCGTCGAGAATGACGCCGCTCGCGAGGTCGAGTGTCGCGGACAGCGTGACTGTGGAAGTTTTCATCGCGGTCGTGTCGAACTTGATGGTCGTACATGTGGGGTCGGCAACCCGCGCCGGCAGCGATCCGGCGCCGGTGCCGGTCGCCACAGTCACGAGGCACTCGGCAGCAAAGAGTGGTGGTGTACTCAGCATGAGGCCGCAGCCGAGGGCGAGAGCGATGCCATTGCGGTTCATGGTGCCACCTCCGCAGAGACACACTGTTTGAGGTCCGTGCCCAGCGCGCTCATCGCGCTATCCCAAAAACAGGGCCAATAGTAGGTCTCCTGCAGCAGCGAGACTCCCTGTAGTTGGTAGGTCGTGACGCGAATGATGCCGGCGGCTTCGTCGACCGTGAGTCGGACCGTCGGTTCCAACGCGAGTTTAACGTCCGGTGGCAGCAAGTCGTAGTTCGGGACATCATAGTGACCCCAGAGGTAGATGCCGCCGAGGATGACTGGATCTTTTTCGAAGACATAGGTGGGGTCGGATTCGTCGGTCACCGGTGGATAGACTGTGATGGTCTTCCCCACCAGGTTTGTGGGGTGGTTCTTTCCCGGAGTCTCCGGATCACCGGCGAATGTGATTTGAATGGCGCCTTGATCGGTGACGGTGAACGTCTCGACCGCGAGCGGGGCGGGGGCTTCCAGCGCCGTGCCCGGGTGGGTGAGCAGTGCGGTCATGTAAAGGCACTGGGTGGCGAAGAACGATTCTGCGGCGTCGCCGAGCCCTTCATTCTCGTCCGCGTTGGTGCAGAGGGCGATGCCGGGGACAGGTGGCGGCAGTGGTTCAGCATCGGGTTCGTTGGTGTCTTCCGTATTGATATCGGGGGACTCCGCGTCTTCTGGGGCCTCGGCGTCGGCCGCGCCGTCAGGTTCCGCGGTTTCTGCCCCGTCGCCATCCACTGGTGTCATGCCGGGATCATCGGGTGTAAAGGCCTCCGGCTCCGCAGTGTCTTCCGGAGCCGGGCCGGGATCGATCGGAGACGCAACGTCTTCAATGATTTCCGGCCCAACATCCGGTTCGACATCCAAGCCTGCATCCGGCTCTTCTCCATCCGGGCCGGTGACATCCGGTGCGGCGGCATCAAGGGGTGGCGGCGTATCGTCGGTCGCGCCATCGTCGGCCTGATCCGGGCCTACGTCCCATTGCGCCGGCGTGTCGTGTCCCGTGGTTCCGTCGATCGCTACATCGAACCCGCCCACTTCCTGCACTAATGGGTCTTCTGGGGGCCGGTCTAGTGTACCTCCGCCGCAACCGGCGTACCCGGCCGTCATCAGGCGGATCTGCGGCCGTGGGACTTCGGTAAAGAGCCGGCATTGAAGTTTTGCTTGGCCCGCATTGATGGTCGCTGTGCACTCCATTTGCAGCTTCTTGCCGAAACCGTTCACGGCGGTGGCGACAATCGCCTCTTTGTAGCCATCGACCGCCGGCGTGTTGGTGATCGAAGCCGCATCTTGACAATGCCGCTGCAGTCGCGAGCCGAACCATTGATCAACCGTTGGGAGTGGCGCGCAAGTCGCGACCATTGCGGCTGTGAGTCGGGCGCTCAGTGGTGCCGTGACGCGACTGAGCAGTTGGTAGAGATTGATTGGGTCGCTCATAGAGCATGTCTCCTAAAAAATGAGGTGTACGCCGAGTTCCACCGGCCACCAGCTATCGCGGGTCGTCGTGACGCCGCCGTCGTCGTAATAGTTCATGATCCCCTTGCCGGCGAGGTCGATCGCCAAATCCGCCGTCTCGCCGACGGCGAAGCGGACGCCGATGTGGTAGCCCAGTTCCACTTGGAAGATGAAGTGATTCCGTTCTTGCTTGTAGGGATGGTCCGCGTCTCCGGCATCTACTTCCGCCTCGGGGCTCATCGAAAGTCCGCCGATTAATGCCGCGATCGATGGGCCGGTGTAGACCTCCGTGCGTCCCCATTTTCCCACCGTGCCTTGGAGCGCGCAGCTCGGCCCCACGGTGACGATTGAAAACGGATCGGCGTTGCGTGGACGCTGGCCGGCGCGTGGCGAGGGTTCAGCGTAGGTGTAGGCGGAATAATTTTGGATTAGCAGCGTCAGCGCGGTGTTGATGACGACATCGGGGTTGCGGAAGCGGAGCTGCGCGCCGATTTGCGGCGCGATCGAGCGGCCGCCGTAACTGACGGCATACCCGTCGTCGTTTGGTGCGTGCAGTTGGATGTCGCCCAACTGCAACGAACCGGTGACGCCGATAAGAAAGCGTGCGGTGACTGCGGGGTCGGCCGCACCGACAGTGAGATCACCCATGACGTAGCCTCCCAGAGATAAAAGACCTGCGCCTAATGGTTCGGCTGCCGGCGGAAAAAGTTGCGTGGGCTGTGTTTTTCTTCGCCAGCGGATAGCATGATTTCCATCATCTGCAACCCGGATGTGGACGCGGCTCGGATCCGATGTTATGCTCTCACCCCGGCGTTCGGATTCATGTGCGGATCGGCGGAACAGGGGGAAACATGCGGGTTTCCAGGTGGGTCGTGGTGGGCAGTGCGTTGCTCGGGCTCTCCGGATGCAGCGATCAACAGGCCACAGAAAGCGGGGGCGATCCGGACGGGAGTGCGACTCCGCCTCCCGTCACACCGGCAATTCAGTTGCTGCCGCCCACGCCGAAGGCCCTCTACCTCGAAACCGATAAAGGCAATTTGTACGCCGCCGTGCTGATCAACGACCAACATCCCGCGCTTGATGCTGCTGCAACGCTGCCATCGTCGCAGTCCACAACGAAGCTCTCCGTGAATCTCCCGCCGCCACAACGGCCCAAAGAGGCCGCCCCGGCCGTCGCCGGGATCGGTGCGCGGACCGCGCCTGGGGTCTATCGGGCCGAGCAACCACTGGTGGTGCGGGCGCAGCGGACCTTGTTGGGGGATCTGCAATTGCAAGGACTGACGACGTATGGCGAGTGGCTCTTTCGGCGCGCGGGTGGGGTGGCTGGGAGCGCTGTCGTCGATGCGCCGCTGCCGTCGCCGATGGGCGCTTCTGCATCCTCCGCCGAAGGCGGACCCGCCTCTGGCGGGGGCGGGCACGCGGTCGTCTGGTGGTCCCCCGGCGCGAGCCTGGCCGACATGGTCACGGTCTGGCGCCCTCGCGGGGCCGGAGTGCCGCGCTTCGACGCCGCGACCGATCAACTCATCTTCGTGGCGCAACATGCCGGGGCGTGGCACTTGGTGCGCCGTGGGCTGAACGGCGTGGAGACGGCGACATCATTACAACCGCTCGTGGCGGCGTTGCCGGGGAGTCCGCATCTGGTGCTCGAAGACCTACGCGATGGGGTCGCGTTGCTGAGTGTGAATAGTCATCTTTGGTATGCGGTCACCGTGGCCGACGGCGCCGCGCAAGCGCTCGATGAAATATGTGCGCACGCCCGACTGTTCACGGATCCCGAGGGTGGCGTCTGGGTGGCGGGGCAGAGTTGCGGCGGTAAACTGCTCCTCCAATCGACGGATGTCGCACGCCGGCTGACGCTGGCCGCGCCACCGGAATCGGTCGGAGGTGCGAGTTCGGGATTCAAGTTGCCGAACAGCAGCTACGACGTCGGCGGTTTCCTGCCGACCGGTGAATTTGCATTTCGCCACACGGCCATCGAGGCGGTAAGTCCGAGCGCACCGCTGCCCGACGATACGGCCGAGGGCGTGCCACCGTCCGCATCGCGACGGCACACCATGTTGAAGGTGGTTGATCCGATCGTGAGTGAAAAACCGACGTTGTTGGTCGATTACGATCTCCCGTTGACGGCCGGCTCAGATCCCGGTCCGCGCGTGGTCGTGCGGTGGCGCGATGTGGTCGGTCGGGTCGGCGTGAGGTTCCTCGTGCGGGGCGTGGATTGTCGCGTGCAGGGGATGCCCACCGATTATTATTACACTGCGGCGGGATACACGATCGACATGCCGTGCGCCTTTTTGTCGATCGGGGAGGGCGGGACGGCGATCGGTTGGCACTATGGTTTGGTCGAACTCGATGGCGCGATCACGCCGCTCGCGCGTTATGAATGGCCCACGCGCTTGGCCGCGTTCTGGCCGGAGTCGGACCTGCTGCTGTTGGAAGTGCAGCGCGACACCCCGTCGCTGGTGGCGATCCGACTCTCGACCGGGAAAGAGATTGCCACGTTGGCACGTAGCGCGGTGTGGACCACGGCGCGCACGGTGGACGACGAGCCGCATGGTGGGGGCGGCGGCCTGATCGAAGCGCTGGATCAACAAACGCGATGGCCCGGGCTGTTGATCCAGACGGAGACGAACATCCCCGGCGATTATGAAATCGGCGTCGTAGGCCCGGAGCAGATCGCCGAGCAGGGGATCGGCGTGACCAAGTTGGCCACGGTGCGCGGGGCAGTCCGGCGCGTTGGCTTGGCAGATTGGAAAGCGACGGCGCGGACCGACGTCGTAATGGCGGACAATACCGGCGTAGAGGATCCTGCGTCTGAGTTGGTTGAAGCGGTCGCTGCGCCGCTCGCAAATGACAGCGAGCCGACGGGATTGCCGCCGTTGCCTGCGATCCCCGCGACGTCGGTCTATGAAACCGGCGGCGGCATGGCGACGGATGCGGTACCGAGCGTTTCCCCCAGCGAACCCTCCAGTGGCGCGGCGGTGGATGATCTCGCGGCGGAGAATCCCGTAACAGCTGATGCGGCCGCCGACACCGCACCACCTGCGGATGGCGGGACTGCGCCGTCCGAACCGCAGCCCGCGCTGCCACCCGCACCAGACGCGAGCGCTGCAGCGGTTGCGCCGGCACCATACAGTGTCGCCAACCTGCTCGACCAGTACACGGCCGCCCCGAACTCGGTGCTGACGATCGTGGGCGTGCAGTTAAACAGTGTCGCCCCGATCCAAAATTTAGGGATTCGTTGCCTGCCGCAAAAACCAGCCGGCGCCTTCGAAGGCCAACTGGCGCCCGGCAAGACCACCAGCGTCACGTTTACCATTAAGATCCCCGTCGTCGCTGTGCCGCGCGATTGCACGTTAATCGCCAGCGATGCTGCGAATCACTGGACCAATGTCCAGACGTTCCATATCGATTTGGCGATTGGGGAGTAGTCGGTGATGGGTGACTTCTTAATGGGTTGTCCGCTTTCCCCGCACGCGGCCGAAGTCGGCGAGTCGGCCTGAAGTCTTATAAATCGTCTGTGCGCGCTGGTAGGCACGGTTGCTCGCGGCCTGGAGGCGCGTGCGTTCGTTGATCGCCAACGGTGCGGCCCAGCGGGCGAGGGTGTCGCCAGCGGCTTCATACATGGTGGCGCGCGAGAGGCGAATGTCATTCGCCGACAATCGTTCCGCATCTCGCGTGCCGGTTTGCCAGTAGTTCCATTCGCGCCACGCGGCCGCCTCGTCCACGGAATGCTGCAACTCCGCGTACGCGAGTCCGGCCAGTGCGAAACAGTCGATGGCCCCTCGCACCAGTGGTGACATCCGTGGATCGATTCGATCCATTGTCGGGTGGCGTGTGGTCCGCGTCGCCTCGACGGCGAATAGCGCTCCGGCCTCTGCCCAGCGCGGCGCCGCCTCGTGCCAGGCTTGGCGCATCGTGTGTTGCATCGCCTCCTGTTGCAGCCGTTCTCGCGCATCCACGGCCCGCAGCCGTCCGCGGACGTAGAAGAATCCTGCCACGCACAGGCCGACGAGCGCGACCGGCCAGAGTTCTATCGCACCGGCGTGCACTTCAGGGATTGCGAGCGGTGCGGCCCCGCTGAGCATGGTCCCTAGACGTGTGGCATGCCGTTGCTGTGACCGAGCGCCTGGTGTGACGTGTTGCAATCGCTGCCAGTTGAGACGGAGCATCGCTTACCAAAAGATGCGCGGACCGCCGGTCCGTGCCGTCGTGCTTGTGGTGCTGCTCGGCGCCGCTGTCGGCAACGTAAACGGGCAATTGAATCCGACGTTCAATAGTTGCTGTGCGGCCGCATAGCTGAGCGAGCGGATGAGCAGCGTGCTGAGTGGTAGGCCGGCCTCCAAGTCCGACAACTCCGACGGCGCAAGACAATAATGCACTACCTCATCGAGTGACTTGTCTTCAGAGGCATTCCCTGGCCCTATGCAGATATTGGCCATCTGTTCGGCGCGAACGCCGTAGCAGGCAAAGAGATCCGCCATCATCAACCGCGTGGCCTCTTCCAGCCCTGCGAGGTGCAGACGAATCGGCTCCGTATCCGGCGACAAGCGGATCGTGGGACGCAAATCATAGCGTCGTCCGTCGCGGCCAATGAATCGTTCCAGGAATCCCAACTCGCTGCCCCAACGATCCATGATTTCGCAGATACTCGGTGACTTGAATTCCTGTCCCGACTTCGTCTTGATTGTGGTCGTCATCGCAGCGTCCTGCCAAATCGCATCGAACGGCACGTGGAGAGCCAATTTGCGCCCCCAGACGTAGGCCTCGGTGCTGCGATCGTGGTCGTCAGTGGCCACTATATCGAGCCCTCGCGCGCGGAAGAACGCGGCGGTGTGGCGGATCGTGTCAAAGTGCCACCGTGTTTGGGGGTGAATGTGCGAGCGAATATCCCACATCAGGAAAAATTCCCCGCCGACTCGGAGCCGTTCGACGACTCGCCGGATGATCGCGAGTTGATCGCCTGCATCGTGGAGATTGCCATAGATGGACCAAATCAGATCGAACGGCCGGAGGTCGCCGGCCGACGCGAGCGCGTCTGCCAGCGAGTAGGGGGACGCCGCGCCGGTGTCGGGGATCGGCAGCGTGGCGTCGAAGACCTCCGCCATATGCGGGGCCGTGCTATATTCCGGCCCGATTTGCGTCAGATGCACGGCCACGCCGAATCGGCGGCGCAGTCCCAATTCCGCGATCCCGTGTCCCGCGCCGATCGCCAAGGCGCGCACTGGCGGTGCGGCCTGCGCGGCATGTCGCGCGACGGCCGCATGCAAGGCCCCAAACGGCGTGCGCATCAGGTAATAATTCGACGGCCATTCCCCGCGGCGATCGTTATAGGGTGTGCCGCGCAGTGTGGGTGGCGGCAACGCCACTTGGACGGGAACGATGGGATGTGCTTTGAGATACGTCGCCTCGCGGCGAAGGGCGACGCGCGCACGGGCGATCGTAGTGCGCTGTGCGTCGCTCAGCACGGATCGCTGCGGCGCAGTCCCGGCGGCTGTAGCGGCTGGTTTTCGTAAGGCCATATGCCGTAGCGCTCCAGATAGATTATCGGTCACGAGCGGGAAAAGTTGCGTGAGTCGGCCTGATTGCCATGTTGTGTATTCTCATCCGCTCGGTCCTGCACCCGCAGATATTGCGCGAACAAGGCCGCTTTGGGCGTTGTCAGGCCGCGGGCGGGCCGAAATCCAGGGCCGGGGGGAAGGATCGGGAGGGTGCCGAGCAGCGCCGCGGCCTCGGCGGGGCCGGGCGTGGTGGCGGGGAGACGGTGGCGGAGCGCGCGGAAGAATTCCTCCAGACGATTGAGAAAATACGGTTTCGTGGTGGCCAACTCTGCGGCGCTGGCGAAATGGACCAGCGCGTCTGCCGTGTGTTCCGCCGCAGCCATCACGCCGGCGGTGGTGCAGAGGACGCTGGCGAGGACGTCGCCGCGGCTGGTGCCGGCGACGATCGGCGTGGTCACGGAGGTGCCGGCGCCGCGTTTGCCGACCAAATAGAGGAGGACTTCATTGCGTAAATAATGTTTTGCCCGTTCCAATGTGGTGGCACTGCCCGGAAGCGTGGACTCCAGTCGAGTAAAGAGCCCTTGCAATGCGTCGAGATAGCGATCGAAGCCGCCGATGCCTTGCTGTGCTAATGCGCGGACCGCAGCGCGGAATTGTCCGGCCTCGGGGGATTCGGCGAGTGTGAGAAAGTCGCGTCGCGAAAAGCGGGTCGCGGGTGCAACTTGATCGGCCAGAAAATGGAATGCGACTTGGAGCGGCGCGGCGATCGTTCGATCGTGCTGATACGGCGTTGTGAGGATGAACGGCGTGTTCAGCCGCACGGCGATCGTGCCGAGCAGGGGCGTAGGTGTAGGTGGGGCCAATGCGTGTTGCTGGTACGGGTTGCCGTGCGGCTGTTGTTGTGGTGGCGGATGCTGTTGCGACGGCGGTTTTTCCTCCGCGCCATATTCGCGAACGACGTAGAGGAGAAATTCCGCCAATCCTTCCGTGTCGGCCTCGTCATCGTGGACGCGAAAGTGGAGCCGGTGCAGACCGATCGGGAAATGGGTTGTGTAGAAGAGCGCGCCTTGCAACGCCGCGTCACGGGCCGAGACCGTGGCTGGGGCGCCGGATTCGGGATGGACTTCGCCCGCCTCGAGTTGCCACGCCGTGTCCGGCAATACGCCGTGTTTGATGCTCAGTGCCTGCAACCAGAGCGCGGCCTCGTCGTGTTCCGACACGACCGTGGCGCCTTCCGCTAACGTATGCACGGTCGCCAGCTTGCTCGGATCGAAGTTTTTCAATTGCGTCGGATGGAGTTGCGCCTCCCACGATTCAACGACGAGCAGTGCGGACTGTTCTTGTTGGATGGCTTGGCGCAGTCCGGCCGTGAGTGACCGTGTCGTGTCGGGATCGTGCGGACGATCCGCGCGGCGCGCTGCAATCAAGAGGAGTGCGAGACGCATCGGTTCGACGTGATGACTCAGCGTTTGCAACTCGGTCGGCGTGAGTCCGGCTTGCTGCGCGACCGGCAACGCGAAGAGTTCCTGTTCAAACGTCAGCGGCGATTCGTGCAAACTCGTGGCCAGGAAGCGGAGTACTTCGCCGGTCGTGGCGCGAGCCTGCGGCGGGACGGAAGCTTGGCTGGTGAGGAGGGCCGTGGCCTTGCCCAACCATTGCGTTGCGCGTTGCGCGGCGCCGAAGTGCGGGGCCGGGCCCTCCGCGTGTTCGGGGGTGTCGACGAACTGCGCTAACGCCTCCAGCCAATCGGTCGCGGCGCGCATTTCTTGATCGTTAGCGTGCAAATCCCGCAGTGCGGTCGCCAATGCCAGCAACGGATGGCCTAATTCGGGCGCACGTTGCAGCAGCTGCATCAGCGGCCGGAGGCTTTCTTGGCGAAACAGCGTCATCCATTGTTGCAACAATTGTGAGGTCTGTTCGGCCGCCTCGGTAAAACTGACGTCGCTCGTGGCTTCGATAGCGGCCGTTGTCTGCGCAGCGGTCGTCGGCGTGCTCTTCGCCGCGCTGGGACGGCGCGTCATGTCGCGCAGTGACTCGAGGAGTTGCGATTTGGCGAGTTCAAATTCCAGCTTCATGAAATAACTACTCTTCAATGACCGGATGGCCCGTGAGTGTTTCGAGTTGGAGTTTCAAGCCGGCCGTTTCCGCCGCGGGGATCTGAATTAAAATGCCCTGACGATTGCCTTGTGCATCGAGATAGGTCACGCCGAACTGTCGTACTGGATCGGCCGGCGGCGTGGTCGGAACGTAGACCGTGCCGGCATTCGCGTTCGGATTGCTACTCGGTGCTGGGACTTGTGCCGAGGTCTCCGGGAGTCGAACATTCGGTACACTGACCACGCTTGGCGACGCGGTCGCGGCCGCCGGTGCCAGCGTGACCCGCACTACTTTACTGCGATCAATTGCCAACGGCTCCGCAAACGCGTCGTGCCGAATTTCTAAACGCCCGTTCTGAAACTGCATCCGACAGATGTGCGCGTGTCCATCGCCTCCCTGACAGCGTCCCCGAAACCCGGCCGCTCCGGCGACCGTGCTGATGCTCACGATGAGCAGCCACAGTGCCAGGCAGCTCTGCACGACCCGGTTCGTCATGCCGCTACTCCAAAAATATCCCGGCGAATCACCGAAACCGGAATCGATCCGGCATGCAGCAATCGGTTGTGGAACGACGCTTCGTCGAAGGTGGCGCCTTCTTTTTGCTGCACCGCCCGCTTCAGGTCGAGAATCAGATGTTTGCCGAGCAAGTAGCTCAATTGATACGTCGGCGAATGGGTGTAGCGATTCAATTCCGCCTGCGCGGCCTCCAACGGGATGTGGGTTTTTTTCATCAGGAGTTGCGTTGCCGCCTCGACGCTCATTTCGCCTTGCGACAGCTTGACGTCGATGATTACCCGCGTCGCGCGCCAGACAAGATCATTTACCATGCTAAAGCGCCCTTGCAGCGTGTCGTGGAAGCCGTGCTGTTTCATGAGCTCTTCGCAATAGTGGGCCCAGCCTTCGACCAGTTCCGCCGACTTGCCGCCGATGAAGGTCGCGCTGCGGAGGAACGAGCAGGTCAAGTTGGCGGTGGAGAGTTGGAGGTGGTGGCCTGGATACGCCTCGTGCACGGCCGTGTTGTAAATGGCCGTGTAATTCAAGTGGCGCGCCAGCTGTTTCATATCCGCCGGCGGCGTGACCATGTAGGTCCCTTGTTGTACCGGCGCGAACCGGGCCGGCGGAAAGATCGCGGCGAACGGGATCAGCGGGCGCAAGAAGGCCGGCGTTTCGATGATGTCGAGTCGTTCGTTGCCGGGAAGATCGACGATGCGATGTTGTTGTAAGAAGGTCTTTGCGGCCTCGCAGGTCTCGCGTGTTACTCGCAACGCGGTTTCGAAGTCGGGCGGGGCATCGGCCTGAATCGCAAGCTGGGCCGCTTCGATGTCGTCGCTGCCGATCAATTCCTTGGCGAGGCGGCGTCGTTCGGCTTCATACCGGGCGAGCGCGTCTTCGCCCAGCGCCAAGATTTCCTGCGCGTCCATGCCGAGTTTGCGCAGCCGCAGGAGTTCCTGAAACCGGTCTTTGCCGAGTACCCACAATTCGCGATCGTCGACCGGGGATTGTTGCAGCCAGGTGACGTAACGGTGGGCCTCGGCCTTGGCTTGCTCCGCGCCGCGCGCCACACGGGCCGCGGTTTGCGGTGAGGCCTTCGCCCGCGCGGCGTCGGTGATGGCGTCGAAGAACGAGAGCATGCCGGTCGTGGTCTGCAGCGCAATGTCGCGCCAGCGACGCGGCGGTGGCAGCATCCGCGACTGATGCTCGCGCACATATTCCGGAGCACTTTCTAAGCGCGAGGCGATGTTATGAAATCGCGTTTCGTCGTCCGCCACTTGACCGAGCAACGTCATGAAGAGGATCTGGCCGATTTCGGTGATCGCTTCGGGGCCGCGCTGCCACAAGTCGAGGTCGCGAAAATAGAAGTGGTGCAACGCATGACAGTGCTCGAACAGCGCGAGGTCGAGTCGTTGGTCTTGGCTCAGTTGTTCGCGTGGAATCCGGCGCAATTCTTGGAGCCATGTATTGATGAACGCGAATTCGGTCTCGAAGGCCTCGCGGTGGACATGCGGCATCTGGTCGTCGAACGCGTGATATCCGGTGACCGTGGCGAATTCGGGCGAGAGTCGGAAAAATTCGAGGAGTTTCTCTTTCTTGATGATATCGTGTCGGTCGTCAAAGGGGAGGTCGGGGAGCGGGTGTGTCATGCGAGTCCCTTCGGTTAACGCGTGAATACGCCAGGCGAATTAGGTCGCCCCGTTGCAGTCCAAGGGCAAGTCCGGCAAGCGCCCCCTGCGCCATCGTGTGAAAAACTCTAACAGATTCATTGCTTCGCACGCAACTTTTTGTTCTGAGAGCCGATAATGGGAGCAACATGATCCGTTTCTCGTTGCAGCAGCGTTTCCCGAATCGGCAGCGGCCTTCCGTGGTCGCGCGTCGTGAAGCGGCGGCTCTGCGGCGACTGCTGTGTGGACAAGGTCTCCCATTGTCGCGCGCTATCGAATTGCCGCCGGCTCCGGTCGGCATGCAGGTGGTACGGTTTCAAGAGACGGCGCCGGCGTGGGCAGGCGCGAGCGCGAGTAGTGCCGGATGCTCCGCTCCTGTACGCGTGCGCGAGCATGCCATGTCGTCTGCGGCCGCGTTGGACATGTCGGCGCGTGCGGTTGCTTTGCCGCATGACGTGCCTTGGGCGGACGTGCCGGACTGGTTGCAAACCGCTCTGCACGGCGCTTGGGATTACTTGCGCCGCACTCCCCGTTACGCCATGCCGGTGCAGCGCGCCGCCGCTGCCGTGGCCATGCGTGTCGATTCCCCGCAGGCCTGGATTGAGGCCATTGGCTTGCGGCACGCCGTGCTCGTGAATCTGCCGCATATCCTGAACAATGCCGCGTCGGCAGTGGCCTATTGGCTGGAAACCGTCGAGGACGGTTGGATAGATGGCGAGGAACCGGAACCGGCAGTGAGCCAAGAGGCCGTCCAGTCCTCGGTCGATAAATTGCGGGCTCTGTTCGACCTCTTTCAGCATGACCGTGTGTTGTATGCCGAAGCGCTCCCCGTCGTGCTGCAGCGACGCAGTGCCTTCTTTCTGCAGATCCTGGGCCTGATTGACGTCGCCTGTGCCACAGACGGTGTGTATGCCGCGCAGTGGCACGCAGCGATTGAATCCGCGTTTGCCCATCATACGGCGCGGCAGTTGCTGTGGGGTTGGGCGGACGCGGAGTTTGCGCCGATGGGAGCCCGCGGCGATGAAGACTTGCGCCGCGCCGCCGCTCTGCTAATGGCATGCTACGCGGCCGCGATTCCGGAAGAGGGGCGGTTGCAAGACTGGTTCGAGGCGGCTCGGATCGGACCGCAAAAAATAGAAACCTTATGTGCCGCGATCGAACAGTGTGGCGGCGCGGGAGAGCGGGCATCGGTATTGCCGGCCATGCGTCGTGTCGCGGTCACGTTGCGCGCGAAATACGCTACAGCGGGAAACGGAGCCGACGATGAGGACGAGTAACCGAGGTTTTGGACGAGGAGCGCTTGGCGGAACCGCAGCGCCGGCGATTGTTGCATCCCAACCATCGGTCAGACGACGGGTGCCACCAGCGCGCGCGGCGGTTGTGGGCGTGGACGGCGCTGTCGTCGCGGGCCTCCCGCGTGCTCCTCTGGGCCGTTCATCAGTTGTCGGGCGCATACGGCCGTCAACCGCTGGTCCGCGGACCTTTAGCGCCTGGTGGCACTCCCGTTCCAGGCTGTCGTTTCAAGAGGCAGTGCAGTCCGTGATGGGGAACCAAGGGGCGATTCTGTTGGCGTGGGACCCATCGCTGCCTTCCTCTGGTCTTGAAAATAAAGAACCCACATTACTTGCCGCGGCGGGGATTCTGCAAACACTGCTCGACCGATGTCAGCGATCTGCAGCAGATGCCGCTGTGCTGCTCGCGGCGCTCCCCGCACGCGATCGCGATTCCACCACGGCGATTCCTTGGCTCGCCGTCATCGAACGCCTCGACGCCTATCTCGCTGCGTTGCATCCGGACTCCACTTCCGCCTATGCCGCCCATTGGGGACCATAGATCGCATCCGAATACGCCCGGCGTGCATCTCACGTGCCCGCCTGATTGTATTTGCGTCCCAACGGTGTTGCTTCCAGTCGTCCGAATCGGGTATGACCTCGCACAATGTCGTGCATTTCGCGCCCGTAGCTCAGGGGATAGAGCACCTGCCTTCTAAGCAGGACGCCGCAGGTTCGAATCCTGCCGGGCGCGCAAATTTTGCTTCAGCAAAATTTGCCCCGATACACGAAGGCTTCGGGGCTTTTTGGTAACATTGCTGGCGCATAATTTCGTATATCGTGTATCGAATATCGTGTGTCGGGTACAGGAACGCATGATGGAAAAAATAAACATCCTCCTCACTGGCGCGTCCGGATTGCTCGGGCGGGTGGTGTGGCGTCACTTTAGCGCGCTGGATGCCTTCCATGTCGTCGGCACCGCGTTTCGGCGAACCAACAGCGCGCTCGTTCCGCTCAATCTGCTCGATCCGACTTCAATTCGCGAGGTCGTGCAGGCCACCCGGCCGGAGATCATCATCCACTGCGCGGCAGAGCGCCGTCCCGACGTCAGCGAAAGTCAGCACGATGCGACATTGGCGCTGAACGCGCAGGCGACAGGCACTTTAGCCGAGTGTGCCAAGCCGTATGACAGCAAGTTCATCTACATCTCGACCGATTACGTGTTCGAGGGCACGCAGCCGCCGTATGCCGAAATGGCCATGCCGCGCCCGTTGAACTTTTACGGCCAAACCAAGCTGGCGGGCGAACAGGCCGTGGCCGCAATGCTACCGACCAGACATTATATCCTCCGTCTGCCGATCCTGTACGGACCAGTGACGCGGCTCGACGAATGTCCGGCAATGGCGTTGGCGCAGGCATTGTTGGCAACAGATCCGGTGGCGCTTGACCATTGGGCCGTTCGTTTCCCCACACTGACGGACGATGTCGCGTTGGTACTCGAACAGATGGTCGCACGCATCGCGCGCGATGGACTCGCGGCGGGCGTGTATCATTGGCAATCTGATGAGGCCTTTACCAAATACGAACTGACGAAGGCCATGGAAGAAATATTGGGTGTTGCGACAGACCATTTAGTGCCAGTGACCACGCCCTCATCGGAAGCGCCGCGTCCGCAGAATTGTCAGATGGTCTGTGCTGGACTTGAAAAGCTGGGCATCGGCCATCGCACCCCATTGCGCTCCGTAATCGGGAGTCTGTTGCAGCCATTCATGCGCGCGTAGGAAAAAACACCCCCTTTACAGCTGCCCATTTTTCTGGAACACGACATCAATTCAAGGATCGCTCCACCAGCGCCCGTAGCTCAACGGATAGAGCATCAGGCTTCGAACCTGAGGGTTGGGAGTTCGAGTCTCTCCGGGCGCGCATTTGTGAATGAGAGGCCGTTTTTCCGAAATGAGAGAAGGGCTTTCTTATTTGATATTCGAGGGTTGAGCCTTTCAAAGCCAGGTTCGAAAGCGTGAAGTTGATGAGTTGCCGCTTTTGGTCCACTTTCGAACTCTCAAAAAGCTCATAGGCCCGTGAAGCCAGGTCCAGCAAGGTGGAAAAGGTCATGTTGAAGCTCTCGTCGGCTTCGGTGTGGGCCGATAATTCGCCGTTCAATTCGTACTGTCGTTCCTTCAATTCGGTGCATTTTTTGTCATACTCATCCCGTGTAATACTCCCTTCGAGTCTCATGTCGAGCAAGGCATCGAGTTTTCTTTGGATGAGATCGTAATTTTTGCGTACCCGGCTGATGGCCTCGTCGTGAAAGACCTTCTTGGCTTTGACTGATTCAGCCAAATGGTTTTTGAGCGCTGCCAGGACATTCTCGGGGATGTGAAAACTTCGGAAAACATCTTTGATCTGCTCCAACAATTCCTCTTCTCGGATCCGCAAACCTTCGCAGGGGCCTCTGGATTTGGTGCAGTACATGTAAACGTATTTTCCCTTTTTGAGGTCGCTGGTGATGGTGCAGCCACAATAGGCGCATTTGATAAGACCCCGAAAGATGAAGGGCTTGTCGGAATATTTGAACGGCTTCTTGTTCCAGCTCAGGCGAACCGACTGGGCTTGGTCGTAAAGCTCTCTGGAAATGATGGGTGTGTGCTTGGCTGGATAGATCTTTCCTTTGACCCGCATGTCGCCATAGTAAAAAGGGTTCTGCAGAATTTGGTAAACGTTTCCCGTGCCGTAGGGTTTTCCGTTCAATGAAACGAGCCCCCATTTTTTGGCAAGCTTGGCCATCTCGCTGAGAGACCGCCCACCCTGGGCGTATTCCTGAAAGAGCCGCTTCACCAGAAATGCTTTTTCAGCATCGGGCACGGGTTTCTTTCTGCAGGTTTCAGGATCAACTATTGAAACGTACCCAATCGGCGCCTTGCCGATCCACTGGCCGTTCTTGACCTTGTGATTGATGCTCCGTTTGACGTTCTCGCTCAGTTGCAACACGTAGGACTTGGCGTTCATCACGCTAAAATCCCAGCGCATGATATCGATGCTGGTGGCGTTGTCGTTGAGAACCATGCTCTCGCGATTGAAATGAAGTTCGATTTTTCCTTCGTGAATCAGCTTGTCCAGAAGAACCGATTCGCTGAAGCCCCTCTGAATCCGGTCCACCGCATCGGCCACAATCGCCACCTTTTCTTTTTGGGACGTGGCAAAGGCGATCATCTGGTGAAATTCTTTGCGCTCGCCCTGGGTGGATGACTCAATGATCCGGAAAACCTTGAGGACGTTCAGATTCCTGCGCTGGCAGTACTCCTGCATCCGAGCAATCTGGGCGTCGATGGAGTAGCCGTCTTCCTGTTCTTTCGTCGAAACGCGGGCGAGAATGATGGCGTTCATAGGGTCACCTGACGATCAAATTGCCATACCGTTTAGGGGTATGGAAGTTGTTATCCCTTCTAGATTGGATAAGAGCGATTTTATAACCATTTGAAACGTTTAGCATTTTTAGCCTTCTTGGGTTTGTTATCCTAGCAGCTTGGATAACAACCCCTGATCGGGGGTTGCTCCCGGAAGCCGGTAACGACGATTCTGCTTGGCCGCTGTCGGGTTACTCACAACCAAAAGACCCAGCTTGACCCAATTACTGATGGTCTTGTAAGCCTTAATCGTATCGTCGGTCCGAAGTATTTTTCTTACCTCGGCATTCCCTATGTCATTTTGCTTCAGCAAATATTGATAAACCTGATCCCAAACTCCCAGCCTGAGTTCATTGAAGAGAAATACGATGACGGCTTCTTTAGAGATGGCCGGCTGAGTTAAAAAAATCGGCGGATAAAGCTCCGCCTGTCCCATCGTTTCAAACATCATCCTGACCCCTTCCCCTGCATCCAGATTCGGAGGCTGGGGAAATTCTCTCAAATGATCCACCAAAGCCCGGTTGCGCGGATGAGAACCCCGTATGCCGATATTGTAAGCCGTTACTCCCCCGGGCAAAACGCCGGGGCTTTCAATTTCAATCCGATTGGCAAAGATTCGGATGTGGATGTCGGCAGAGATCCGATAGTCACGGTGAATGACCGCGTTGGTGATGGCTTCAGTGATAACCCTTACCGGATAGCGTTGAGCGATTTCAAAACCAAGAGGCCCCACCTGGACACCGGTGGCCAAAGAATCAATCACGATGTCCCTGGCCGAAGTGATTTGTACCTTCAATGGCCCCATCACTGATTTGGGTGTGCGCAGAAGATTCGTTTCCACCTTATGCTCAATTGATTCGCCTTTGTAATGAAAGATTCTGATGGAACATTTTGTATCCAAGAGACCCGCTGGCTCCTCGGCAAAAAGCAAAACGGCGGCTCGGGTCGGCAGTAATTTCCCCTTTTCGTCTTTCCTGGCCAGCCCCAGATGAAACAGGGCTTGATCGATATCGCGGGTCAGTTTTCGGTAATCCCGGTATTCCTTCCAGTAAATCGTATTGAGCAATTCAAAGGGAACATCGGCCAAGATATTGACCGCGCTGGTGGCGCCCCGCTGCATGGAGAGCTCGGTGATCTGGCTTGCGCTCAGGTGCCTGTTGGTATTGTCCTCGCGGACAAAAGTACCGCCATCAACAATGGAATGAACGGTGTAGCTCTTGCTGACTTTGACGACCAGGATGGAGCCCGCAGATCCATCCCTCAGCGTACAACCGATTTCGATGAATGAGAGCGGTTCACTATGAGGCAAATCGATAACCGGCGTGATCCGGTGGCCCAGGAGCCGCTTGAGTTCCGCAACGGACTCCAAATTTTCCTGAATGCCATAAACCCGATCCCGCCCCGTGGCCTTTTTTGAGTCCTCAACACCCAAAACAAGAACACCACCGTCCGTGTTGGCAAAGGCGGTAATGGTCTTGATCTTGCCGGAATTATCGCCCACCCGTTTAACATCAAAGGTTCGCCCCTCGGGTAAGGTCAAGATTTGTTCGACCAATTCGTCGTCAAGAGGTGGCATGGATTGTGACAGATCTCTCAGCATTCTTTCCTTTCAATTGTGCAGACGGTGTCTGCACTTTTTCAATTCCTTATCAATTCGTCAGACGGCGTCTGGCTTTTCCTGCGGCCACAATTTCCGAGACACCGTCTGGTAAATCACCTACTTCAAAAGCTTCAACTGCGGCATTTCTGTCTCCGCCTCCGGACCCTTTGGCTCCGCCAATTCAATCAACGTCGGTGCCACATTCCAATGCCCGCCGTTGTCAGTGATGACCGTGACTGATTTTCTGTTGAAGCGGGTCAACGTGCCCGCCTGCGGTTCATGGCCTGATGGATGAAAACTCACTCGGTCACCGATCTTGAATTTGAACATTTCCTTGTGGGAACGAATCTGACGCATGAGGCGAAGTCGTTCCACAATCTTGTGGTTGAGTTCGATGAGTTCGGATTCGGTTAGGTGGTCGATGTTGAGTTTCATTTTTAATCCTTTCCAAATAGTACAGAAAAATGGCCCTTCTTATGGCCCTGTCGTAAAATTTTTCAGTGACGTTATCGTCTTTTCAGCCAATGTGATTAAATCACCAAATCTGCTGATAACCGCACCGATAACAAGCCAAAGTAAGGTCTCTCTGATTTTTATTCTCTTGGAGATACTCCGCTTTGTGAGCGCGGAACTGAATTCGCTTTCAAAATATGTCCATAACGCTGGTTTGGTTGTTTCAGTCCACAGATTCATATGTCTTTGAGATTTTTCAGCCTTAGGTGGCCCCCACACGGCCGGTTTTTTCAGTAGATCCTCTGCCAGGATAATATATTGATCAAACAAGCTCTTTAGAATTGGACCCAATTTATTTTTGTTGAGGTCGACTTCCGATAATTCAACCGCGACGTCTTTCATTCGTTCTCTAATCGCTTTTGATAACTCATGCTCAACGAATGCTGCACCTACTCCGGGTCCAAGGACACCTCTTCGATTCGTGTCATTCACGGCCC